>CALMPZ010000504.1 GCA_937871645.1 uncultured Polymorphobacter sp. | reverse complement strand
TGCGGCGAGCGGAAACTGGGTCCCGGCCTTCGCCGGGATGACGAATTGATTTTTCAATCGGGTGCAGGGGTCACCCCTGCCCGCCGGAGGCTCTGCTGCTTTACGTCGCGGCGCGCAACGCATACATCGCCCCCATGGAAAACACCGTTCACATCATCGGCGGCGGCCTCGCCGGATCCGAAGCCGCGTGGCAGCTGGCGCGCGCCGGCGTATCGGTCGTGCTGCACGAAATGCGTGGCGTGCAGGGCACCGACGCGCACCACACCGACGCGTTGGCCGAACTGGTGTGCTCGAACAGCTTCCGCTCGGATGATCCCGAACATAATGCCGTCGGGCTGATCCACGCCGAGATGCGCCGGATGGAGTCGCTGATCATGCGCTGCGCTGACGGTGCGCGCGTGCCGGCGGGGTCGGCGCTGGCGGTTGACCGTGACGCTTTTGCCGATGCGGTGACCGCCGCGATTGCTGCCGAGCCACTCATCGAACTGCGCCGCGAACGCGTCGATGCACCCGACCCCGACTGGCGCCATGTCATCATCGCCACCGGGCCGCTGACCGCGACGCCGCTCGCCAACTGGATCGCCGCGCGCACCGGCCAGGACGCGCTGGCGTTCTTCGATGCGATTGCGCCGATCGTCCACTTCGACAGCATCGACATGGAAACCGCCTGGTACCAGTCGCGCTGGGACAAGGGCGACACGCAGGACTACATCAACTGCCCGATGGACAAGGCGGAATACGAAGCCTTCATCGATGCGATGCTGGCGGGCGAAAAAGCCGTGTTCAAGGAATGGGAGGCCAACACCCCCTATTTCGACGGCTGCATGCCGATCGAGGTCATGGCCGAACGCGGCCGCAACACGCCGCGCTTCGGCCCGATGAAGCCCGTCGGGCTGACCAACCCCGCCACCGGCCGCCGCGCCTGGGCTGTCGTGCAGCTGCGGCAGGACAATGCGCTCGGCACGCTGTGGAACATCGTCGGCTTCCAGACCAAGCTGAAGCACGCTGAGCAGGTCCGCGTCTTCCGCATGATCCCCGGGCTGCAGAACGCCGAATTCGCGCGGCTTGGCGGCCTGCACCGCAACACCTTCATCAAGTCGCCGGTGCTGCTCGATGACACGCTGCGCCTGAAAGCCGAGCCGCGCATCCGCTTCGCCGGGCAGATCACCGGCTGCGAAGGCTATGTCGAAAGCGCCGCCGTCGGGCTGTTCGCCGGCCGCGCCGCCGCTGCCGAGGTCGCGGGCCGCACGCTGACCCCGCCGCCACCGAC
>CALMPZ010000503.1 GCA_937871645.1 uncultured Polymorphobacter sp. | reverse complement strand
AAGTGTAGAGCTCGTCGCTGGCGCCGTCGAAACATTGGAAATAGTCGATGTTGATCGAGAGGAACAGATAGTCGGTCGCGGTTGAAAAATCGACACGGTAGCTTTGCCAATTGCCACTCTGCGGGCCGGCGAAATAATAGGAACCGTAGTTCTGCGCTGAAACGGGCGCGGCGGTGAAGGCCACCGCCCACGCAATCAGCATAGCCAATATACGCATGTCCTTATCCCCTGTCTGCCTGCCGCGCAGCACACCAGCGCACTGCGCGTGCAAGGGACCGGAGCTGGCCTATTTGCCCTTGAACCGGTTGTACCAGTCTATAACAGTTAAATTGGTCTGAAGCCATTGCGACGGGCGACCCATGCCGTGGCCGGCGCCGATCAGCCGCACCATTTCGGCCGGCACGCCGTTGATCTTGAGCGCCTGGTAATAGGCTTCGGTCTGCGCGATCGGCGTGCGCCAGTCCTCGTCGCCCTCGATCAGGATCGTCGGGGTCTTGACGCTGCCGACCATCGACAGCGTCGAGCGCCGCCAATAGTCCTCGTGATGTTCCCACGGCTTGCCGGGCATCCAGTAGTTGCCGAACAGCGCCGTGCCGTCGGCGGTGAGCACCTGCACCGTCCAGTCGGTGACCGGGCGCAGCGCCGCGGCGGCGCGGAAGCGGTCGGTCTTGGCAATCGCGTTGGTGGTCAGCACGCCGCCGCCCGAGCCGCCGCCGATGAACAAATTGCGTTTATCGACGAAGGGCTTGGCCTCCATCATGTCGACGCCGGCCATCAGGTCGCTGTGGTCTTCGCCTGGATAAGTCTTGTCGATGCCGTTGGCGAAGGCCTCGCCGTAGCCGATGCTGCCGCGCGGGTTGGTGAACAGCACGATATAGCCGGCGGCGGCGTAAAGCTGGTGGGTGATCGAGAAATACGGGCCATAGTCGGTGTTCGGGCCGCCGTGGATTTCGAGCGCGAACGGATATTGCTTCGCCGGGTCGAAGTTCGGCGGATAGACCACCCAGCCGTCGATCATCGGCAGCGTGCCGTTGGCGAGCGGTACGGTGGCGCGATACTTCACCGGCTCAAGCTTGCCGACGGTCTTGCCGGCGCGCCATTCGGCGTTGAAATCTATCGCGGCGAGTTCCCTGGCGCCGCGCGACACGCCGAGCCCGGCGGGCCGGTCGCTGAAGCTGCTGGTATAGGCAAAGGTGCCGCCGCCGTAGGAGAAGGCGCCGCCCGATGACGGCAGATACAGCCGCGTGCCGCCGACTTCGGGGATGACGATGCGCGCGTCGGCCGCCGACTTCAGGCCCGACTTCGGGATATAGGCAACGCGCGTCAGCCCGGCGTCATTGTACTGCGCATACAGCCCGCGGCCATCATCGGCCCAGCTGTAGTGCATGATCGGCCGGTCGAGCGCCTTGGTCAGGTTGACCGCCGCGCCGCCACCCGCCGGCATCACCCACAGGTCATCCTGCGCGTAGAAGCCCGGCGTATCGAGCGTGCCGGCATAGGCGAGCGTGCCGCCATCGGGCGACAGCTGCGGATCGGTCTCGACGCCCTTGGTGCTGGTCAGCTGGACAGGGGTGCCGCCGCTCGCGGAGATTTTCCACAGGTCCATTTCGCGGCCCATATTGTCGCGGCCTTCGCGCATGTTCGCGGGGTAGATCAGTGCGCTGCCGTCGCGCGTCCATTCGGCAGGACCGAAGATCTGGTCAGTATCGCCCTTGGTGACCTGCACCGGGGTGCCGCCACCGGCTTCGACGATGAACAGATGGTCGGCACCGGCGGTGAAGAAGCCTTCGCCGTCGGCGCGCCAGCTGAAGTCGCTGATGATCTTCGGCGGCGGCGCCCAGGTCGCGCCTTCGGGCTTTTCGGGCATGCCGGTGATCTTGCGCGGGGGCGCCTCGACGCGGCCGCCGAACGCGATGCGGCGGCCGTCGGGCGACCAGCGCAGGAAGTTCGGCCCGACCTTGCCGGTGGTCAGCACGTTGGCGATGCCGTCGGACAGTTTCATGATCCAGATCTGCGGCTTGCCGAGCCAAGGCGCGATATAGGCGATGCGGGTCCCGTCGGGTGACCAGGCGAAGCCACCGGCACTGGCGCTGGCGGGGATCAGCAGCTGGCGGGTGAAGCGGTCACCGTCGAGCGTGCCGAGCCAGATTTCGTTCTTGCGCGTATCGGTGGCGAGGTCGGCGTAGTTACGGCTGAACAGCACGTGCTTGCCGTTGGGCGAGACCTCGACGGTGTTGACCTGCGAGATGCGGTAGAGGTCCATCGGTTCGACGGGGGAAGCGGCGTAAAGCGGCGCGGCGCCGGCGAGTAGCGCGAGGATGAGCATGGTTTTCATCGTGAATTCCCCTGAGCGTGTTGCGCCAAGGCATATCGCATCGCGTTGTTTGTGCAATGCTGATGTTGGGGGGCATCGCGCGGCGCGCCACGGGGCGGCTTTTGGTGTTGCGAGGCGATATCGATTGGAAGATGGTCTGCGCCGGCGCGTTTGGCGTGCCGCGCCATAAGGGACATGCACGATGAAATTTCCAGCCTTTGCCGTTGCGACCGCCGTCATTGCCGGCCTTGCCGCCACGGCCGTTGCGGCCGCCGAGCCGGTGCAGAACGTCGATCCGTCGCGCCACGGCAATATCGCCCGCGCGCAGGAGCTGTCGCGCCAGGCCTATGACGCGTTGACCGCCGCGCAGAATGCCAACGAGTTCGACATGGGCGGCCATGCCGCGAACGCCAAGTCGCTGCTCGCGCAGGCCAATCAGGAAATGAAGCTCGCGGCGCTGGCGGCGAACAAGCACTAGGCCGGGGTCAGGTCAGGCCGCACGCCAGCGCGACGCCGGCAAAGCCGATGCCGAATTGCGGAAGCTTCGGCGAACAGCCGCTGCGCCATGGTTGGCGTGGTAGGTGTGAGGGCGATGCGATCGTCTGTGCGATGCCGTGCAAGGCGTCAGGCGGCCTTGCTCAGCGCGAAGGCGCTCAGGAAGCCGGCGACCGCAATCAGTCCGGCGAAATCATGCGTGCCCTCGAACGCTTCGGGGGCCATGGTGTCGATGATCATCGCCAGGATGGCGCCCGCCGCCAGTGCCTGCACGAAGGCGATGGTTTCAGGCGCGGCGGTGGCGAACGCGACATAGCCGGTCAGCGCGGCGATGCCCGAAACCAGCGCGATGCTGCCCCAAAGTCCGGCGACTTGCGCGAACGACTTGCCCGCCGCCTTCATGCCCGCCGCGCTCGCCAGCCCCTCGGGGATATTCGACATGAACACCGCGATCACCGCGACCAGGCTGACGCCGCTGCTGTCGAGCAGGCTGACGCCGATCACCAGCGATTCGGGGATGCCGTCGATCAGCGCGCCGACCGCCAGCGCCGCCGCGCCGCCGCCGTCCTTGGCATGGCGACCGTCCGAGCGCTTGCGGTGGCGGGCGCCGTACAGCGCCACCGCAGCGCTGGCGCCGGTGAACAGCAAGGCGCCGATGACAAACCCCGCCGCCGTCGCGCCGAGCCCGCCGTGCGTCCACGCCTCGTCCATCAAATCAAACGACAGCGCCGAAATCAGCACGCCGGCACCGAACGCCATCACCGCAGCAATGCTGCGCGGCGAAATCCGCGTGAACCAGCCGAGCCCGGCGCCGAGCAGCAGCGCCGAGCCACTGACCAGCCCCCACAGCCCGGCTTG
>CALMPZ010000502.1 GCA_937871645.1 uncultured Polymorphobacter sp. | reverse complement strand
TGCGGCGTTGGCGTCGACCAGCGCGTCGGCGACCGTGATTTCGCTGCGATGGCCGTGGCCGATGGCGGCGACGCGCGCGGCCCAGGCGGCGATCGCTGGCTTGCCGGTAGTGAACGCATCGCCGCGCGTCGTCGCGACGAACCACACCAGCATGTACAGCGCCGCATCGGCATAGCCCGGTTCCTCGCCGCCGATGTAGGTGCGGCCATCGGACAGCGTTGTGTCGATCCAGGCGAAGCCGGTTTCGACTTGCGTCGGCAGATGCCCGGCACCCGCCAGTGCGCGTTCCTTGCCGAAGCCGAACAGCGCGGCCCGGTCGTCCCAGAACGCCTGCGGAATCGTGTCGGCAACCGGCGCCAGCGCCGTCACCGCGCACGCGCCGAACATCGGCCCGCCGGCCCAGCCGGCAATGACGCGCGCCAGAGCACCGAGCGGTGCCGGGAACAGCGTCGGTTCAGGGCTGTGCGCTTCAATCGCGTCGATGATCGCGGCGCTGTCGCAATAGATGTCGGCGCCGATCTGCAGCACCGGCGTCTTGCGGTAGCCACCGGTCAGCGGCGCCAGCTCGGGCTTGGCGCCCATGTTGGGGATCAACACCGACTTCCACGACGCCCCCTTGATGCCGAGCGCAATGCGCACAAGCTCACTGACCGGCGAGGATTCATAGTGGTGGAGGATGAAGTCCATGATGAGTTTCCTGTGCTGTATTCGTCTTCCCGGCGCAGGCCGGGACCCAGCTTCTACTCGCTGTCGGTGAAAATTGAGCTGGGTCCCGGCTTTCGCCGGGATGACGCTGGTTCTTCAATCGGGTGCAGGCCTCAGGCCTGCCCGCCGGAGGCTCTCAAGCCTTCAATTCCTTCGCCAAAGCCTTCTTGGTCTTGTCGCCGTACGGCGGCTTGAACCCGGCAATTGCCGCAAGGTCGAGCTTGGGCTGCTTGTAGATCGACTTGGCGTGGCTGAAGGTGCGGAAGCCCTCCAAGCCGTGGTAGGATCCCATGCCCGACGGACCGACGCCGCCGAACGGCAGGTCTTCGACGGCGATGTGGAAGATGACATCGTTGACGGTGACGCCGCCCGATACGGTGCGGTCGAGGTAGCTGCGTTCTTCGGCGGCATCGGTGCCGAACCAGTACAGCGCCAGCGGGCGGGCGTGCGAGTTGACATAGTCGATGGCTTCGTTGGTGCTGTCATAGGTCTTGATCGGCAGCAGCGGGCCGAAGATTTCTTCCTGCATCACCGCCATGTCGTCGGTGACGTTCTGGATGATGTGCAGCGGCATCTTGTTGGTATTGGCGCCGCTGAAATCCTCGTTGCCGGGGTTGACGACGGTGACGTTGGCGCCCTTGGCGCGGGCGTCGGCGACGAGGCCTTCGAGGCGGTCGCGGTTCTTGCCGTTGATGACCGAGGTATAGTCGGGGTTGGCGAGCAAGGTCGGATATTGCTTGGCGACGGCTGCCTGCAGCCCGGCGACGACCGCAGCTTCGGATTCGGGCGGCACCATCATGTAATCGGGCGCGAGGCAGATCTGCCCGGCGTTCATCATCTTGCCGAGCGCGACGCGGTCGGTGGCGCTGGCGATGTCGGCGGACTTGGAGATGATCGTCGGCGACTTGCCGCCAAGTTCGAGCGTCAGTGGCACGAGGTTCTTCGCGGCTGCGGCCATGACGTGCTTCGCCACCGCAGTGCCGCCGGTGAAGATCATGTGATCGAACGGCAACTCGGAAAACGCCTTGCCGGCTTCGGGGCCGCCGGTGATCACCGCGACTTCTTCGGGCGCGAAATATTTGGCGATGAGCGTCTTCATCAGCTCCGACGTCGCGGGGGTGAATTCGGACGGCTTGATCATCGCGCGGTTGCCGGCGCCGAGCACGTTGGCGAGCGGCGAGAAGGTCAGCACGACGGGGAAGTTCCACGGCGCAATGATGCCGACGACGCCCTTGGGCTGGTACTCGATATGCGCGCGCGCACCGAGCAACCACAGCGGGAAATCCATCGGCCGGGTTTCGGGGCGCATCCAGCCCTCGAAGTGCTTGAGCGTGTGCTTGAACGACTTGATCGACGACATGATGTCGGTGATTTCCGACTGTTCCTTCGACCGGTGACCGAAATCTTCGGACATCGCGCCGACAAACGCATCGACGTTTTCGAGCAGCAGCTTGAGCCCGCGGTTGAGCCGGTCGCGGCGCGACGCGACGCTGACTGGCAGCTCGGCGTGGAAGCTGTCCTGCTGGCGGCGCAGTATGTCCTGCATCGCGGCGGCCTCGCGCGCGTCCCAGACCTGTGTTTGCGTGGTGGCCATGACCTGATCCCCTCGAATTGGCGTGTGGCCATTACCTTAACGTCAACGCAGCGAATCACAAATGGCTGTCAACGGCGGGCAAGATTGGGCTAGGGACGGGGGGTTGAAGGGCCGCCGGCGGGCAGGCGTGACGCCTGCAGCCGATTGTTGTGGCGGTGCCAAAATGCCAGCGCTGGCTTGTGGTGCACCGGCGCAAGTGTTGGGTGCAGGCGTCACGCCTGCCCGCCGGAGGCCCTTCCTGGCTCGTCCTCGCAAAAGGTTGCGTCCATGCGTTTTGCCATTCCGATAGCCTTGTTGCTGGCCAGCGTCGCCATCCCGGCATTTGCCGACCCGTTCGCG
>CALMPZ010000501.1 GCA_937871645.1 uncultured Polymorphobacter sp. | reverse complement strand
GGCCTTCGGTGTGCTGCGACGGGTTGATGAAATTGCCGGCATTATCGTAAATCGAATATCCGTAGGCCGGGTCATAGAAGAACGTGTAATCCGAATAGTCACCGGTCGACTTGATTTCGCGCGTCAGGTACGAGCCCGAATAGGTCAGGTCGAAATTGCCGATCTTACCTTCGATGAGCAGTGCCGCCTGCGCCCATTGATCGAGATAGGTGTCGGGCTGGAAGCGCGTCACCTCAAGTTCGCCGACCGCCGGATTGTAGCCGAAGACGCCGTTCGATTCCTGCACCTGACCCATGATCGTCGGGGTGATTGACCAATTGTCGTTGAGGTCGATCTTCAGCGCCGCGCGGGCACCGTACGTATCCGTCCAGTTGAAATCGTCCTGCACCAGATCGTCATTGTCGATGGCGATGCCGGTGTACGGATAGGTGCGCGTTGCCGGCACGTTATCGATATAGCCGCCGTCGTGCTTGTACCAGCCGACGAGGCGGACCGCGGCATTGTCGCTGACCGGCGCGTTGACATAACCTTCCATGACATAGCCCGGCGACCCGTGCGCGGTGGTGTTGGCGCCGACGGTATAGCTCGCCGACAGCTTGCCGATATCGGGCTTGTTGGTGATGATGCGGACAACGCCGGCCTGCGCGCTGGCGCCGTAGAGCGTGCCCTGCGGCCCGGCGAGCGCCTCGACGCGCGCGATGTCATAGATGTGGAGATCGAGGTTGCCCTGGATGGTGGTGATCGGCTGTTCATCGAGATAGGTGCCGACGCTGGGCTGCGAGCCCGAGTGGTTGCCGTCACCGCCCGACACGACGCCGCGGAAATAGGTTTTCGCCGAACCCGGGCCGGCGGTCTGGTACGACAGGCTGGGGATCAATGCCGCATAGTCGGTGAAGTTGTCGACGCGTAGCTGCGTCAGCTTCTTGTTGTTGAACGCGGTAATGCTGATCGGCACGCTCTGCAGCGTTTCCGAGCGCTTCTGCGCGGTGACGACGATTTCTTCGAGGCCGGTGCCGACCGTCGCGGGCGAGTCCGGGGTATAGGGCGAAGCCGCCGGGGCTGCCGGCGCGGCTGTCGTTTGCGCCAGCGCCGGTGCGGCGAGCACCAGCAGCGAACTGCCGAGCCAAAGTGCAGTACGCGACGTCTTCATAGAAATTTTCGTATTGCCCACCATTACGCATCTCCACTGAGTGTTTAAATTTTATAACGTTTTTGTTCGATTGTTACTCATCAAACGGCACCGCCGGATAGCTGTCAAGCACCGATCCGAGCGTGGCGCGCAACGGCCCTAACCATTTGTCATAGTGTTGCCAAAGCTCCACACCAGCGGTGTAGATCGGTTGGCGCACCTGTTCCGAACTCGGCGTCCGCACCGCGCGCTCGGTTTCGTGGAACGACAGGCAGGCGGCTTCGAACGGCAGCCCGAGATAATCGAGCAGTGCGCGGATCTGGGTTTCGCTGTCGCCGACCATGTCTTCGTAGAACACGCGGTGGATGCGGCGGGGCAGCACCTTGTCATAATGCGCCATCAGCGCGACATAGTCACCGTAGTAGCGGCCAAGGTCTTCGAGGCTGTAGCTGAAGTTCTGGCCGCGCGCGAAATGCTGCTTGTAGGCCGCGAAGCCGCCGCCCATCGGGTGACGCCGCGCGTCGATGATCTTCGCATTCGGCAAAATCGTCGCGATCAGGCCGATGTGCAGGAAATTATTGGGCATCTTGTCGATGAACAACGGCCGGTCGGTCTGGCGCTGGATGCGCGTGCTGTCGAGATAGGCTAGGCCCAGCGCGGCAATTTCGTCGGCACCCAAGTCGGCCAGCGCCTCGGGGTAAAGCGAAACGGCGCCACGTTGCTTGCGCTCGCCGATGCGGTTGGCGGTCGCGATAATGTCGGGCAGTTCGGTGGTGCCCTCGATCTGGCTGTGGCTCGACAGGATCTGCTCGATCAGCGTCGAGCCGGCGCGCGGCAGACCGACGACGAAAATCGGATCACGCGCCGGGCAACCCTGGCTAGCGCGGGCCGCAAAGAATGCAGGGGTGAAGAACGCCTTCGACCGCGCGACATGGCCGCTGATTTCGTCGGCGTCATAGTGGATGCTCTGGCGGCGCAGCGCATTGGCCTTGGCGTAGTGCGCGAACGATGGCTCATAGGCCTTGGCGTCCTCGAACGCCTTGCCGAGCGCGAAATCGAGGTGGAAGCGGTCTTCGTCGCTGATGTCGTCGCGCGCGAGCTGGGCCTGCATCGCCGCGACATCGGCATCGGTGAAGCGAAATGTCTTGAGGTTGGCGAGGCTCCACCAGACTTCGCCGAGCTGCGGCGCTTGTAGGGTGGCAGTGCGATACGCGGTGATGCTGTCCGCGAGGCGCCCGACGGTCTTCAGCGTATGGCCATAGCTCATCCACGCCTTGGGCTGCTGCGGATAGTCGACCAGCACCGACGCGTAGAGCTCGATCGCGCCCTCGAATTGCCCGATGCGCGCCAGCACCGCGGCCTTGAGGTTGCGCATCCCCGGATTGCGCGGGTCGCGCGCCAGCAATTGGTCGATCTGCTCCAACGCAGCTTCGGACTTGTTGGCGCGGTGCAGCACCGAGGCATAATTGTTGCGCGCCGCGACAAACCCCGGCGCAATTTCAAGGCAGCGCGCCAGCAGCGTCTCGGCATCGCCCAGCCGCCCGAGCCGGGCCGCGACTTCGGCGAACATGCGGATCGCCGCTGCGTCCGCCGGCTTTTCCTTGAGATAGGTGCGCAACAGGGCTTCGGCGACCGCCAGCTTGCCGTCACCCAGCGCGGCCGCCGCCTGCAGCAGTTGCGGCTCGGTCACCGACGCGCGGATCTGCAGCGCATAGGCGGCATCGGCGGCCTCGCTGTCGCCCGCCAGCAAATGCTGGTCGCCGAGCGCCCGCCACGCCTCGGCATGGCCCGGACGCAGCCGCGTCGCCTCGGTCAGCGCCGCGCGGGCCTGATCGCCGCGCCCGGCCTCGGCCAGCGTGATGCCATATTCGAAAACCA
>CALMPZ010000500.1 GCA_937871645.1 uncultured Polymorphobacter sp. | reverse complement strand
GATGTCGGTCAAGGTCAGCCCGCCGCGCGCGGCCTGCATTTCCAGCGCCAGCTGGATCAGCCGGTCAGCGCGTGCATAGCGCATGTTCGTCAGCCCCCGAAACGCAACAACATATTCAATTCAATGCTTTGCGTTCGAAGGCAAGTGACAATTCGGCGCGGCGGGCCGTTAGAGCAGCAGCACCGCCAGCGGCATCGCGATGCTGGCACCCAGCAGCGTCCCGGCGAGCACGTCGCTCGGGTAGTGATGCGCGCAGGCGATGCGCGACCACGCCATCGCCGCCCATGCGAGTAGCACCAGCGGCCAGGCAAACGGCCAGGCCACCGCCAGCGGCACCAGCGCGGCGGTGAGCGTCATCGCATGACCGCTTGGGAAGCTGTGCTGGTCGAGCGGCGGCAGCAGCGGCGCCAGCGCGCGATCGATCTCGAACGGCCGTGGCCGTCCGCACGCCAGCTTTATCCAGGGATAGACGATATGCGCGATGCCGATCGCCGCCGCCGCAATCGCCACCGGCCGCGTGCCGGCATCGGCGAGCCACAGCAGCAGGCCCGCGCACATCAGATAGAACAGTCCGTTGCCGAGCCAACTGACGAAGAACGCCAGCCGCCGCACGCTGGCGTGGCGGTTGCCGCGGCAGATGCGCGCGACCAGCGCGACCTCCCGGTACGACAGCGTCAGCAGCCACAGGCGTAGCGGCTGCATGCGCTCGCTGACTTCGACGCGCTCGCGCGCACTCTCGACTCTGCCGCGTGCATCGACAACGCGGCCGCGCGCATGTTCGAGCAGCCTCTGGGTCCGGACAAGCATCGGTGCGCCCTTTAACTCAAGCCGTGAGTTTCACCGATTTGCAACCAATTGGCAAGGCTCACAAAGTTCGGTGATGTGTCGCTACCGACTCGATGCTATGGTCAAGTTATTATGGTCAGCGAACCCACTGCCGCGGTAGCCAGCTTTGCCTATGACTTTCATGTCGCGCTCGATGGCAGCGGCATCAACGGGCTCGAAGGCATGGCGGGGGTATGCTGCTTCCGCTACGACCCCGTCAGCAACGCCTATGCGTGGAAGATCCGCTATTTTGACGGCGTCGGCGCCGGGCATGCGGTGGCGGTGCAGCCCGAAACCGGGCTCGGCTTCCTCGGCAACGCCGGCCAGCATTTGCTGCTTTATGACCTGCGGACGCTCGACGAGGTGGCGCGGCAATCGACGCTGGCGTTCGAATGTCCGCGCACCTCGCTGCAGGGCAGCACGCATCTGGTGTGGACCGGGCCGCGGCAGTTCATCGCGGCGGTCGGTGAGCATTTCGTGGCGTTCGACGCCGACCGGCTGGCGGCGCCCGAACAATTGCGCAAACACGGCGTCAAGCTGCCGCACGCCATCAAGCGCTCGGCATCTGGGCGCTACATCGCCTATGGCTCGATGGACCAGCCCGCCGACGGCAAGGCCGGCGAGGCGCGTCACATCGGCATCTGGGACCGCGAGACCGACACGGTGCGCATCGTCGACCTGCCCGCGACCTGCTGGCACATCGTCGCGCACCCGACCGAGGACCTGCTCTATGCGGTGTCGTTCCGCGTCGCGCCGCAGGACGGCGACGACTGGCACGAATGGGGCATGGCGTGGCTCAAGCAATATGCGTTCGAAATCGACCTCGCCACCGCCCGCGTGCGGCGCCACTGGGTCGCCGGACGCGATATTCCGGCACATATCAACTCCGATGTCATCCTGTCGGACAGTGAGTTGCTGTTCTGCACCGGCGGCAGCCAGACCGTCATCGGCATCTCGCTCAAGGACTTTGCCAGTTGGCGCATCGTCATTGATGAACGGCCGGGGCTGGCGGGCCAGATCCGCCACCCGCGCGAAGTCGCCGCCACCGTCGGCGGCACGCTGGCGCGCGGCAACATCTTCACCAACAGTCGGCACTTCGTCGGCGCGCTGATGATCAGCCGCGGCACCTTGCTCGATTCGATCTACGGCTGCGCGCTGTCGGCGGATGGCAAGCTGCTGTTTACCGCCAACCGCGGCCTCAACCGCATCAGCGTCTACGATTATCCTTCGGGGGAGTTGCGGCTGTCGGTCGATATGCCGCCGATCCAGGACTATTTCCCGTGGATGGCGGCGTCGGCCGACCCGCGATTGGGCTTCCATCACGCCGCGCTGGTCGAAACTAAGCCAGTTGTCGTTAAGTCAGATGGGCGGCCGCCTCGGCCGCCGCGCGGAAATTCGACGGGATCATCACCGTCGCCACCGCTTGAACCAGCGCCGTCACGGGTGCCTCGAAGGGTCCCACGACCGAACCGATGAACGCCGGATCGATGGTCAGCATGCCTTCGAACAGCGCGCGGCAGCCGCGCCCCGCCATCGCCGTCTCGAAGCGCGTGCTGCCGGTGCAGGTAATGGCACCTTCGCCGATCAATGGCTCGATCGTCCAGTGGCAGGTCAGCGTCGCTGCGTCCCAGACGGCGCGGTCGATCCAGGCGATGTCGCGTGCCCCGAGCCGCGCCTGCAGCATCACCGGCACCGTCTGGCGCGCCTGCCAGCGGTTGGTGATGGCGACTCCGTCGACAGTGTCGGCGCGCTCGATTTCGTCGATGGCGCTGATGTCCTTGAGCTGCGGCGCGATTTCGCCCAGCCGGTCGCGCATCGCCAGGAACAGCGTTTCGGGCGGGCTGCGCAGAATGACCAACGCCGAAAACGGCTTCATGCGGCCGACCCGTAGCGCACGCGCTGGACGACATCGGCAAGCCGCATCGTGGCGCGGGCTTCGCGGCTGATGTGCGGGCTGGCGGCCAGCCACGACACCGCCTCGATCAGCGCCTGCGCGGCGGGCCGCGGCGCATAGCCGAGTGCGGCCGCGCGACCATGGTCGTACCAGTAAAAGCGCCCGAGCATCGACGCCTGCTCGCGGCTCGACAGCGCCGGCTTGCCGGTCAGCGTGGCGCGCCATTCCTCAGCGGCAGCCGCCAGCCCGGCGACGCGCGCGCCGATTTCGCCATGCGGCCCGCCGACCCCGGTGAGCACGCCGATCAGCGCATGGATATCGCACCACGCCAGATTCTCGCTGCCGAGCAGATAATGTTCGCTTGGCTTGCCGCGCTGCGCGAGCAGCAGGTGTGCCGCGCCGACATCGGCGGCGCTGACGATGTTGCAGCCGCCGGGATAGGTACTGCGCGTCAGGTCGGCGACATAGGCGGTGATCAGCGCATTGCTCGGGCCGAGTGTGGTGGCGATGCCGCCCACCGACATCGTCGGGCAGGCGAGCACGAGCTCGACGGCGTGCTTGTCCGCCAGCGCAAGCGCGTCGCGGTCCTGCGCGATCTTGGCGCCGACATAGGCGGGCTGGCCGGCGGGGTCGGCAAGCCCGGCGCTTTCGTCGATGACGCGCGCGTCATCGGCATAGCCGAACACCACCGATGATGATGTCACCACGACGCGGCGCACCCCCACGGCGGCGGCGGCTGCGATGACGGCCTGCGTGCCCTGCGTCGCGACGCGGTGCAGCGCCGCGCCGTCGCCGCCATAGGCAAAGGTTGCGGCGGTATGGATGACGGTGTCGACGCCGTCGAACGCGGCTTCGAGTAGCTCGCGCGGCCCGAGCACATCGGCGTGAACCACCGGCGCCTCGACGCCGGCGAGCGCTGCCAGATTGCTGGTTTCACGCACGACGCCACGCACCGGCACCCCGGCGCCGACAGCAGCGCGCACGACATGCGCGCCGATCAGGCCAGCCGCGCCGGTGACCGCGAGCTTCATGCGCCGCCGCCGTGGACATAGCCGTCGGCATCGGCAAGCGCTGTCGTCTGCGCCGCCGGCCGCAGCCTCGCCAACCAGGGTTCGGCGGCCTCGGTGACGCGGGTCACCAGCGTTTCGAGCGTCTGCGCCGTTGCCGGGCCGCCATCGCGGCCGATGGCGATGCTGCGCCCTTCGGCGAGCGCTTCGAAATTGGCGCGCGTGCGGTGGAAGAAGGTTTGATAGGCGTGTGTGACGAGTGCGGTTTCGAGTGCCGGGATCAATCCCACGTCGAACAACTGCCAGAACGGCGGCAGCGTGAAATCCTGCTGGCCGACGATTTCAACCGCAGTGCCTTGCGCGGTGCGCGTGAATGTCACGATGCCGTCATCGGCGCGCGCGGTGTCGTTGCTGCTGAACAGCGTCTGCCAGTAAAGTTCATGAGCATCGGCGCCGCGCCGCACGACTTCGATCTTGGTGACATCGATCGGCTTGCCACCGAACAACACGAGGTAGTTTGGCTGCGGCAGATAGAGGTTGCGTTCGAGTTGGCGGCCGCTGTCCAGCGGTAACACGACGCCGCCAAGATAGTCGTTCATGCACGAAATGGCGTGCGCCACATCGACCTTGGCGGTGAAGGCATCGAACGGGATCGCCAGCTCGCAGGCATAGGCGAATACCACCGCGCCGCCGATCTTGCGCCAACGTAGCGCCGGGCCGCGTTCAGGCGCGCTCCGGGCGACCGGCGCCAGCGAATCGAGCGACGCCACCATTGCGTCGAACGCTGCGGTCGGCACATCACCCGGTTCGATGCCGAGCGCCACATCGCGGCGCAGCAGCGCGTCCTTGTCGAACAGTGTCTGCCAGCCGGTCACGGCATCGGCGGCGAGCGCCACCAGCAAGTCGAGTCCGTGGCGCAGCGTCCCGCCCTCCAGCCCGGCAACCAGCGAGTTGAACCGCGCGTCGATCGGATGCAGCGGCGGAAACTGTGCGGTGTCGAGCGCCTGCAGCCACGGCGCGGTCAGTGTCGCGACATCGGCATTGGCGGCACGCGCGCGCGCCAGCTTGGTCGCCATCGGGGTCGGCCGCGCGGCGGCGGACAGCGGTGCGATCTCGCCGTCAAAAACATGCGCCGCCGGCAGCGGCAGCGCGGCGGCAACAGCGGCGAACAACGGCGACGCCGACGGATCGACCCCGAACCGCAGTGCCGCGGCATAGTCGGCGAGCAGGATGTTGCGGCTGGCGATCCACGCGCCGGTCGTGGCTTGCGCGTCGATCAGCGCGAAGTGCGGCGGCATCGCCTGCAGCAGCGCGACCGCGACTTCGCCGACATCGCGGCGCTGGCGGTA
>CALMPZ010000499.1 GCA_937871645.1 uncultured Polymorphobacter sp. | reverse complement strand
CCCGGGCGATAGGCGCGTGCGACCTCCGAATAGTCCTTCGAGCGCTGGTCGACATTCTCGATCATCAGCGAGATCGGCGTGCCGGTGGTGCGGCCTTCATAGACACCCGACAGGATGCGCACCGCGTCGGGCTCCTGCCGCTGCGTCGTGAAGCGCGACGTGCCCGGCCGGCGCTTGTCGAGCCATGGCTGCAAGTCGGCCTCCGACAGCGCCAACCCCGGCGGGCAGCCGTCAACGACCGCGCCGAGCGCCGGCCCGTGCGATTCGCCCCAGGTGGTGAAGCGGAAGAGGTTGCCGAAGCTGTTGTAGCTCACACGACGCTCATGTCGGGCGCGTCTTCGGCCTTCACGCCGATGACGTTGTAGCCGGCGTCGACGTGGTGGATTTCGCCGGTGACGCCGCTCGCCAGGTCGCTGAGCAGATAGGCGCCGGCGCCGCCGACATCCTCGATGGTGACGTTACGGCGCAGCGGCGAATTATACTCGTTCCACTTCAGGATGTAGCGGAAGTCGCCGATGCCGCTGGCGGCCAGGGTCTTGATCGGGCCGGCCGAAATCGCATTGACGCGGATATTCTCGGGCCCGAGGTCCATCGCCAGATATTTGACCGACGCTTCCAGTGCGGCCTTCGCCACGCCCATGACGTTGTAGTGCGGGATGACCTTTTCGGCACCATAGTAGCTCAGCGTCAGCAAGCTGCCGCCGGCCTTCATCAGCGGCAGCACGCGGCGCGCGACATCGGTGAAGCTGAACACGCTGATGTTCATCGTCATCGCGAAATTTTCGATGCTGGTATCGACATAGCGGCCGCGCAGCTCGTTCTTGTCCGAAAAGCCGATGGCGTGGACGACGAAATCAATCGTCGGCCAGCGTGCCGCCAGCGTCGCGAACGCGGCGTCCATCGATGCCGGATCGGCAACATCGCATTCGATCAGGAAGTCGGCGCCCAGCGATTCGGCGAGCGGCCGCACGCGCTTTTCGAGCGCCTCGCCCTGAAAGCTGAAGGCGATTTCGCCGCCTTGCGCTGCAATCGCCTGCGCGATGCCCCACGCCAGCGAGCGGTCGTTAGCGACACCCATGATGAGGCCGCGCTTGCCAGCCATGATGCCGCTTTTTGGTTCTGCCACGTCAGGCTCCCTGTATCGGTGCGATTACCGGCTTCTTCTGGCGCAATCGCGGCACAATCGCCAGCGCCGCGTTGAGGTGGATGCCGAGAACCAGCCCCATGCCGATGATATAGAAGAACAAAAGTGCGATGATCACCCCGGCGAAGCTGCCATAAGTGCGGTCATAGCCAGTCAGTTGGCCAAGCACGCGCGGCAGCAGCAGCGTTGTGCCAAGCCAGACGCCGATGGTCAGCACGACGCCAGGCCAGACGAGATAATCGCCGCCGCGGTAGCGCAGCGGTGTCAACGTCCAGATCGTCATATAAAGCGTCGCCAGCATGACCGCGACGGGGATCAGCCGGCCGATGCCGAGAAAATTGAAAGCGGCCGACGCATCGGGGAGCCATTGCGCGAAAATCGCCTCGACGCTGGTCAGCGCCAGTTGGAACGCGAACGCCAGCATCATCACCCCGACGGCGACGAAAATCAGCAGCACCGACCCGAGCCGGTAGCGCCAGAACGCCTCGTCGAATTTGACCTGATAGGCGGCGTGCAGGATGTCGCGGATCGCCTCGATGGTGCTCGATATCGTCCACAACATCAGCACGATACTGACCAGCAGCAACGGTGTCGTCGCTTCCACGGCATGGCGAACCACTTCGTCCATCGGCGCCCGCAACGACGCAACGACCTGATGCGGCAAGGCATCGAAGAACAATGTCACCGCGCGCATGCCGTCGTCCGAAGCGCCAAACATCCCCGACACCACCGCGACGACGATGAAGAACGGAAACAGCGTCACCAGCGACAGGTACGCGAGGTTGCCGGCGTTGGTGAAGCCGTCGCGCCAGGTGCCCGACAGCGTCTGCACCATGACCGACCAGGCCCAGTAGTTGGTCGCGACAAACCGGCGGAATGCCCCTC
>CALMPZ010000498.1 GCA_937871645.1 uncultured Polymorphobacter sp. | reverse complement strand
ACGTACAATCTTTCATTTTCGGCCGCTGCCGTTCCGGGGTTTTCCAGTTATACGAACGCGGGGCATGTGAATGCCGGGTCGCTCGTCGCAGCCTTCGCGCCAGCCTTCTCTGCGCCCTATGACTTCACCAACCAGATTTACACCGACTATAGCTTCAACTTTGTCGCGCAAGGCGCAACGACGTCAATCGTCTTCGCTGCCGACAACGCCGGCACCGCTTACGGGCCCGTCATCGACAATGTGTCTGCCAGCTTTGTCAGCGCACCCAATGGTGTACCCGAACCGAAGGCGTGGGCGATGTTCATCAGTGGCTTTGGCCTGATCGGTGCTGTGGCACGGCGCAAGCGATTGGCGCAATTCGCCTGAAGCGCGGGCGCCGGAACTTGCTGGATAGTTCGTCGCCAGCCGCATGTGAACTCGCCGACAGACACTCAAAGCTCTGCAACAATCGGGTGCAGGCGTCACGCCTGCCCGCCGGAGGCTCTTCGCCTCACTTCAACTTGCGCACCTCGGCGATCAGCGTTTCGAGCCGCGCCGCCGGCACGCGGCCGGTGACGAGATACGGCCCCACCAGCAGCATCGGGGTGCCGACGAAGCCGAGTGCGCGGGCGTGGAGGTCGGTATCGGCGAGCAGTGCGTCGATTTCGACGGCGTGGGTGGCGAGGTCGGTTTGCAGGCGGGGCCAGTCGACGCCGGCCTGGGTGGCGGCGGCGTGGAGTGCGGGTTCGGCGAGGCCGGGGCTGCGCATCAGAGCGTCGTCGAACGCGGCGTGGCGGTTCTGGCGGGTGCTGGCGATGGCGAGGCGCGCGGCTTGGCGCGATGCGGCGCCGAACACCGGCCAGTCGCGGTAGACGATTCGGACATCGGGGTGGCGTGCCAGCAGGGTTTGCAGGTCGGGGTGCAGCGCGCGGCAGGCGGGGCAGGCATAGTCCGAGAACAGGATGATGGTGACGGCAGCATTGGCGGGGCCGGCGGTGGGGGCGCGCGGGTCGATCAGCGCGGGGGCGCTGGCGACGAAGGCGGGTTGTGGTGCTGTGGGGGCGGGTTGCAGCCAGCGTGACAGCAGCTGGATGGCGGCGAACAGCCCGAGCAGCGCGAGCAGGGCGAGGAGGGCGTGGCGGCGCGTCATGCCGGGGTTATCGGCGTTGCGGCGGCGGTGCGCCAGATTCAAGTTGCGGCGGCCCGGCGTTGTAACGGGGCGCCCAAGAAATGGCGTTGACCTGAACCGAGTCGGGACGTATAGGGCGCCTTCGCTCGCGCAGCCGGTATCGGGGACTCGTCCCAGCCGCCTGTTCGCACGGGCCAGAAACGACAGGCTGAGCTGTGCGCGGCGGGTTCCGGTGACGGAGCCCACTGCGCTTATGCCGTGAGGGCGGTTCAGACTTGGAGTAGGCGGTGCCGGCAACGGTGCCACCGAACAGCAGGATGATACGAATACGATGCCTACGATTAACCAGTTGATCCGTCATGGCCGCACGCCGCAGCGCGTGCGCGAAACCGCACCGGCCATGGAAGAATGCCCGCAGAAGCGCGGCGTTTGCACCCGCGTCTATACGACGACGCCGAAGAAGCCGAACTCGGCACTCCGCAAGGTTGCCAAGATCCGCCTGACCAATGGCTTTGAAGTCATCGGCTACATCCCCGGCGAGGGCCACAACCTTCAGGAGCACTCGGTGGTCCTGATTCGCGGCGGCCGCGTCAAGGATCTTCCCGGCGTGCGCTACCACGTGCTGCGCGGCGTGCTTGATACCCAAGGTGTCAAGAACCGCAAGCAGAGCCGTTCGAAGTACGGCGCCAAGCGTCCTAAGTAAGACTTAGTCCGCTTCCGTCCCCAGCGCCCGAAATAAGCGAGAAATATCATGGCCCGTCGTCGCCGCCCCGAAAAGCGTGAAATCCTTCCCGATCCCCGTTTCGGAGATCTGATCCTTTCGAAATTCATGAACCTCGTCATGTACGAGGGCAAGAAGTCGGTCGCTGAGTCGATCGTCTACAACGCCCTTGATTCGGTCGAGGCCAAGACCCGTCGCGAACCGCTCGCCGTGTTCCACGACGCCCTGACCAACGTGAAGCCGGGCATCGAAGTCCGCTCGCGTCGCGTCGGTGGTGCGACCTATCAGGTCCCCGTCGAAGTCCGCCCCGAGCGTTCGCAGGCTCTCGCCATTCGCTGGCTGATCAGCGCGGCGCGCAACCGTAGCGAGAACACCATGGCAGCACGTCTGTCGGGTGAGCTCATCGACGCGGCGAACAACCGTGGCACCGCCGTCAAGAAGCGTGAAGATTCGCACCGGATGGCCGAAGCCAACCGCGCCTTCTCGCACTATCGCTGGTAACAGGGATAGCAACGAAAGCTGTCGCTGGTAACCCCGCGGCAGCGACTGTTCACTCTCGCTGGTAGTAAAGAAAATGACGCGCACCACTTCGCTCGACAAATACCGCAACATCGGGATCATGGCGCATATTGACGCCGGGAAAACCACGACCACCGAGCGGATTCTCTACTACACCGGCAAGTCGTACAAGATCGGCGAAGTCCATGAGGGCACCGCCACGATGGACTGGATGGAGCAGGAGCAGGAGCGCGGCATCACGATCACGTCCGCCGCGACGACGTGCTTCTGGAACGACCACCGCATCAACATCATCGACACCCCGGGCCACGTCGACTTCACGATTGAAGTCGAACGCTCGCTGCGCGTTCTTGATGGTGCAGTGGCTTGCTTCGACGGCGTTGCCGGCGTCGAGCCGCAGTCGGAAACCGTGTGGCGCCAGGCCGACAAGTACAAAGTGCCGCGCATGTGCTTCGTCAACAAGCTTGACCGCACCGGCGCCAACTTCGATCGCTGCGTGCAGATGATCAAGGACCGCCTCGGCGCGCGTCCGGCCGTCCTGTACCTCCCGATCGGCCTCGAAGGCGATTTCATCGGTCTCGTCGACCTCGTCGAGAACCGCGCGATTGTCTGGCTTGAAGAAAGCCTCGGCGCCAAGTTCGAATACAAGGATATCCCCGACAATCTGAAGGATGCGGCTGCGGTTGCACGTTCGGAACTGATCGAGATGGCCGTCGAACAGGACGACGACATCATGGAAGCCTATCTCGAAGGCACCGAGCCGACCACCGCGCAGCTGAAGGCGCTGATCCGCAAGGGCACGCTGTCGTTCTCGTTCGTCCCCGTGCTGTGCGGCTCGGCGTTCAAGAACAAGGGTGTGCAGCCGTTGCTCGACGCCGTCGTCGATTACATGCCGAGCCCGCTCGACATTCCGCCGATGTTCGGCATCAACGCCAAGGACGAGGAAGAAGTCCGCGAAGCTTCGGATGACGCACCGTTCTCGGCGCTGGCGTTCAAGATCATGACCGATCCCTTTGTGGGCACGCTGACCTTTGCCCGCATCTATTCGGGCAAGATGGAAGCGGCCTCGACCGTGCTCAACTCGGTCAAGGATAAGCGCGAAAAGATCGGCCGCATGCTGCTGATGCACGCCAACAACCGTGAAGACATCAAGGAAGCCTATGCCGGCGACATCGTCGCGCTGGTCGGCCTCAAGGATGTGACGACGGGTGACACGCTGTGCGCGCCGCTCAAGCCGATCATCCTCGAGCGCATGGAATTCCCCGAGCCGGTCATCGAAGTCGCGGTCGAACCCAAGACCAAGGCCGACCAGGAAAAGATGGGCATCGCGCTCAATCGCCTGGCTCAGGAAGATCCGTCGTTCCGCGTCACCAGCGACATGGAATCGGGCCAGACCATCATCAAGGGCATGGGCGAACTCCACCTCGAAATTCTCGTCGATCGCATGCGTCGCGAGTTCAAGGTCGAAGCCAATGTCGGCGCGCCGCAGGTGGCGTATCGCGAATCGCTCGCCCGCAAGGTCGATGTCGATTACACCCACAAGAAGCAGTCGGGCGGCTCGGGCCAGTTCGGCCGCATCAAGTTCACCGTCGAACCCGGCGAGCGCGGCTCGGGCATCATCTTCAAGGATGACGTCAAGGGCGGCAATATTCCCAAGGAATATATCCCGTCGGTCGAAAAGGGTATCCGCGAAGTCGCCGCCTCGGGCAGCCTCATCGGCTTCCCGATCATCGACTTCACCGCGACGCTGTATGACGGCGCCTATCATGACGTCGACTCGTCGGCGCTGGCGTTCGAAATCACCGGTCGCGGCGGTATGCGCGAAGCCGCCACCAAGGCCGGCATCAAGCTGCTCGAACCGATGATGAAGGTCGAAGTCGTCACCCCGGAAGATTTCATGGGCGACGTGATCGGCGACTTGAACAGCCGTCGTGGCCAGATCCAGGGCACCGACAGCCGCGGCAACGCACAGGTCATCGAAGCGGTCGTGCCGCTGGCGAACATGTTCGGCTACGTCAACCAGCTGCGCTCGATGAGCCAGGGCCGGGCGCAGTATTCGATGCAGTTCAGCCACTACGAAGAAGTCCCGGCAAACGTCGCCGAGGAAATCAAGCTCAAGATGGCCTGATTTCTGCCACAACCAGCCACTAATCAGCGCGACCTTCGGGTCGACACCACCGAACCAAACGCAAGCAAGAGGGTTTAAAAGCCATGGGTAAAGCCAAATTCGAGCGGAACAAGCCGCACTGCAACATCGGCACGATCGGCCACGTCGATCATGGCAAGACGTCGTTGACGGCTGCCATCACCAAGATTCTGGCTGAAACCGGTGGCGCTACCTTCACCGCCTATGCCGACATCGACAAGGCTCCCGAAGAGCGCGAGCGCGGTATCACGATTTCGACCGCACACGTCGAATACGAAACCGAAAAGCGCCACTATGCGCACGTCGATTGCCCCGGCCACGCCGACTATGTGAAGAACATGATCACCGGCGCGGCGCAGATGGACGGCGCGATTCTCGTCGTTTCGGCGACCGACGGTCCGATGCCGCAGACCCGCGAGCACATCCTGCTGGCGAAGCAGGTCGGCGTGCCGGCGATGGTCGTGTTCATGAACAAGGTCGACCAGGTTGACGATCCCGAAATCCTCGAGCTCGTCGAAATGGAAATCCGCGAGCTTCTGTCGAAGTACGATTTCCCGGGCGATGACATTCCGATCATCCAGGGTTCGGCGCTGATGGCGCTCGAAAGCAAGCGCGACGAAATCGGCCGCGACGCCGTTCTCAAGCTGATGGCTGCAGTCGACGACTACATCCCGCAGCCGCTGCGCGCCCTCGACCGTCCGTTCCTGATGCCGATCGAAGACGTGTTCTCGATCTCGGGTCGCGGCACCGTCGTCACCGGCCGTGTTGAATCGGGTGTCGTCAAGGTCGGCGAAGAAGTCGAAATCGTCGGCATCCACGACACCCGCAAGTCGGTCTGCACCGGCGTCGAAATGTTCCGCAAGCTGCTCGACCAGGGCCAGGCCGGCGACAACATCGGCGCACTGCTCCGCGGCGTTGGCCGTGAAGACGTTGAACGCGGCCAGGTGCTCTGCAAGCCCGGTTCGATCAAGCCGCACACCGAGTTCGTGGCCGAAGTCTACGTGCTGTCGAAGGATGAAGGTGGCCGTCACACGCCGTTCTTCGCCAACTACCGCCCGCAGTTCTATTTCCGCACGACCGACGTCACCGGCACTGTCGAGCTGCCTGAAGGCACCGAGATGGTCATGCCCGGCGACAACGTCCAGCTGACCGTCAAGCTCATCGCACCGATCGCGATGGATCAGGGTCTGCGCTTCGCAATTCGCGAAGGTGGCCGCACCGTTGGTTCGGGCGTGGTTGCAAGCATCATCAAGTAAGTGTAAGGGGCCGCTCCACTCTCGTTGATGGCGATTCGGAAGCTACCGAATCGGCACTGATTGGAGCGGCCTTGTTCTTTGACAGGTTGAATGGTTGAACTGATGGAAACGCAGAATATCCGTATTCGCCTCAAGGCGTTTGATCACCGTGTGCTCGATATGGCCACGAGTGAGATTGCCGATACGGCCAAGCGGACCGGCGCAGCAATTCGCGGCCCGATTCCTTTGCCGACGCGTATCGAAAAGTTCACCGTCAACCGGTCGCCCCACGTCGACAAGAAGAGCCGCGAGCAGTTCGAAGTCCGGACTTACAAGCGCCTCCTCGACATCGTCGACCCGACGCCGCAGACCGTGGACGCGCTGATGAAGCTCGACCTCGCTGCCGGTGTCGACATCGAGATCAAGCTGCAGGCTTAAGGCCTGATACGACGGCCGGGGCGACAGTCCCGGACGACATACGCGGAGCGATTTGTTTTGGATCACGCCCGGTTCGGCCGGGCCTCTGACAGGAAAGGATAAGATCATGCGCACTGGCGTGATCGCGAAGAAAATGGGAATGACCCGTCTGTTTCAGGACGACGGTCGCCATGTGCCTGTAACGGTACTCGCACTCGAAAATTGCCAGGTCGTCTCGACCCGCACCGCAGACCGCGACGGTTACGTCGCTGTCCAGCTCGGCGCCGGTACGAAGAAGGCCAAGAACACGACGAAGCCCGAGCGCGGCCATTTCGGCAAAGCCGAAGTCGAGCCCAAGGCGAAGGTCGTCGAGTTCCGCGTGTCCGAAGACGCGCTGCTCACCGCCGGCGAAACCATCTCGGCGGATCATTTCATTGCCGGCCAGCTGGTCGACATCACCGGTCACACCGTCGGTAAGGGTTTCCAGGGCGCCATGAAGCGCTGGAACTTCGGCGGTCTGCGTGCCACGCACGGTGTCTCGGTCTCGCACCGTTCGCACGGTTCGACCGGCCAGCGCCAGGATCCCGGCAAGGTGTTCAAGGGCAAGAAGATGGCCGGCCACATGGGCGACCGTCAGCGCACCCAGCAGAACCTCGAAGTCGTCTCGACCGATGTCGAGCGCGGTCTCATTTTCGTCAAGGGTTCGGTTCCGGGCCACAAGGGCAGCTGGCTGACCGTCAAGGACGCCGTCAAGGGCCCGCGCCCCGACGCCGCGCCGTACCCGGCCTCGCTCAAGAGCAACAACGTTTCGGCACCTGTCGCGGTTGAACCCGCGCCGGCCGCCGAAGCTCAGACCGAAGAGGCTTGAGCATCATGAAACTTGAAGTCAAAACCCTCGCCGCCGCCGCCAGCGGCAGCATCGAGCTCGACGAAAACGTGTTCGGCAAGCCCGCTCGCGTCGACATCCTGCACCGCGTTGTCACCTGGCAGCTCGAAAAGCGTCGCGGCACCGCCCGCGGTGCTGCCGAGCGCTCGGACGTCAAGCGCACCGGCAAGAAGCTCGGCAACCAGAAGGGTGGCGGTAGCGCCCGTCACGGTAACCGCGCTGCACCGCAGTTCATCGGCGGTGGTAAGGCCCACGGTCCGCGCGTTCGCGATTTCAACCCTGGCCTCAACAAGAAGATCCGCAGCCTCGGCCTCGCGACTGCCTTGTCGGTCAAGGTTGCCGAAGGCAAGCTCGTCATCGTCGAAGACCTCGCCCTCGGCGACGCCAAGACCAAGGTGCTCATCGAGCGCTTGAACGGTCTCGGCATCACCAGCGGGTTGTTCGTTGATGGTGCAGCGGTCGATGCAAGCTTCGCGCTCGCCTGTGCCAACCTGCACAAGATCGACGTGATGCCTGCTGTTGGCGCCAATGTTTACGACATCCTCAACCACGACACGCTGGTCCTGACCCGCGCTGCCGTGGCTCAGCTGGAGGCACGGATCAATGGCTAAGGCCCCCAAATCGGCCGCTACGGCCATCGACCTGAAGCATTACGATATCATCGTGAAGCCGGTCATCACCGAGAAGTCGACGCTGGTCAGCGAATTCAACCAGGTCATCTTCAAGGTCGCGCGCGACGCGTCGAAGCCCGAGATCAAGGCCGCTGTCGAAGCGCTCTTCTCGGTCAAGGTGCTCGCCGTGAACACGATGGTCCAGAAGGGCAAGAACAAGCGCTGGAAGGGCAAGCCCTATCAGCGTTCGGACGAGAAGAAGGCCGTGGTGACGCTCGCTGAAGGCGACCGCATCGACGTGACCACCGGTATCTGAGGCAGGATCGATGGCACTCAAACATTATAATCCGACTTCGCCGGGCCGTCGTGGCCTGATCCTGGTCGACCGTTCGGCGCTGCACAAGGGCCGTCCCGTCAAGTCGCTGACCGAAGGTCTGCGCAAGACCGGTGGTCGCAACAACATGGGTCATGCGACCGCACGCGGCATCGCCGGCGGCCACAAGCAGCTGTACCGGATCGTCGATTTCAAGCGACGCATCTGGGACCAGCCGGCAACGGTCGAGCGTCTCGAATACGATCCCAACCGTTCGGCGTTCATCGCGCTGGTGAAGTATCCCGATGGTCAGCAGACCTACATCATCGCGCCGCAGCGCCTTGCTGTCGGTGACACGATCGTCGCGGGCAAGAAGGTCGACGTGAAGCCGGGCAATGCGATGGAAATCGGCCAGATGCCGGTTGGCACCATTGTCCATAACGTCGAGCTGAAGCCCGGCAAGGGCGGCCAGATCGCCCGTGCCGCCGGTACGTTCGTGCAGGTTGTCGGCCGCGACAAGGGCATGGTCATCATCCGCCTCAACTCGGGTGAACAGCGCTACACGCGGTCGGAATGCATGGCCACCGTCGGTGCCGTGTCGAACCCCGACAATTCGAACACCAACCACGCCAAGGCTGGCCGGACGCGCTGGCTCGGCCATCGCCCGCTGACCCGCGGTGTGGCGAAGAACCCGGTCGACCATCCGCACGGCGGTGGTGAAGGCCGGACCTCGGGCGGTCGCCATCCGGTGACCCCGTGGGGCAAGCCGACCAAGGGCGCCAAGACCCGGTCGAACAAGTCGACCGACAAGATGATCATCCGCTCGCGTCATGCGAAGAAGAAGAGGTAAGCGATGAGCCGCTCCGTTTGGAAAGGTCCGTTCGTAGACCTGCATTTGCTGAAGAAGGCCGAAACCCAGCAGGAGGCCGGGTCGAACGCGCGCCCGATCAAGACCTGGTCGCGCCGCTCGACGATCCTCCCGCAGTTCGTCGGCCTCACCTTCACCGTCTACAACGGCCGCAAGTTCGTGCCGGTGTCGGTCAACGAAGACATGGTCGGCATGAAGCTGGGTGAATTCGCGCCGACGCGCACGTTCACCGGCCATGCCGCCGACAAGAAGGCGAAACGCTGATGGGCAAGCCCGTAAATCCGCGCCGCGTTGGCGACAAGGAAGCACTTGCGGTCGCGACGACCGTGCGTGGTTCGCCGTACAAGCTCAACCTCGTTGCGGGCCTGATCCGCGGCAAGAAGGTTGGCGACGCGCTCAACATCCTGACCTTCTCGAAGAAGGCCATGGCGATTGACGTGCGCAAGGTGCTGGCGTCCGCCATCGCCAACGCCGAAAACAATCACAACCTCGACGTCGATGCTCTCGTCGTCCAGGAAGCCAGCGTCGGCAAGGCGCTGGTGATGAAGCGCTTCACGCCGCGTGCGCGTGGTCGTGCTTCGCGCATCATCAAGCCGTTCAGCCGTATCCGCGTCGTCGTGCGCGAACTCGGTGACGAAGCGGAGAACGCATAATGGGTCACAAGTCCAACCCGATCGGTCTGCGCCTGCAGATCAACCGCACCTGGGACAGCCGCTGGTTTGCCGAAGGCGAAGACTATGGCCGTTTGCTGATCGAAGACATCAAGATCCGCAACTTCATCGTCAAGACGCATGCGCAGGCAGCGATCTCGAAGGTGGTCATTGAACGTCCGGCCAAGCTGTGCCGCGTGTCGATTTATGCCGCCCGCCCGGGTGTCATCATCGGCAAGAAGGGCGCCGACATCGACAAGCTCAAGCAGCAGATCGGTGCGATGACCAAGAGCGACGTTTCGGTCAACATCGTCGAAATCCGCAAGCCGGAAATCGACAGCCGTCTGGTTGCCCAGGGCGTTGCCGACCAGCTCGAGCGTCGTATCGCTTTCCGTCGCGCCATGAAGCGTGCGGTTCAGTCGGCACTGCGTCTGGGTGCCGAAGGCATCAAGATCACCTGCTCGGGCCGTTTGGGCGGCGCTGAAATCGCCCGCACCGAATGGTACCGCGAAGGTCGCGTGCCGTTGCACACGCTGCGCGCCAATGTCGATTACGCCGAAGCCCAGGCCCACACCGCTTACGGCGTTTGCGGCATCAAGGTCTGGATCTTCAAGGGCGAAATTCTCGGCAATGATCCGATGGCGCAGGACCGGTTGATGATGGAAGCCCAGACTTCCGGCGTCCGGCCCGCCCGTTAATCGCGCTAAGGGATAGTTCAAATGTTGCAGCCAAAGCGCACAAAATTCCGCAAGCAGTTCAAGGGTCGCATCCATGGCGACGCCAAGGGCGGCACTGCGCTCAACTTCGGCGCCTTCGGCCTGAAGGCGATGGAGCCCGACCGTATCACGGCACGCCAGATCGAAGCCGCCCGCCGGGCGATTTCGCGTCACATCAAGCGCGCCGGCCGGTTGTGGATCCGCATCTTCCCCGATGTGCCGGTCACGCAGAAGCCCAACGAAGTCCGCATGGGTAAGGGTAAGGGTTCGCCTGAATTCTGGGCCGCACGCGTCAAGCCGGGCCGGATCATGTTCGAACTCGACGGCGTGCCGTACGATGTCGCCAAGGGCGCCTTCGAACGTGCTGCTGCCAAGCTGCCGATCAAGACCAAGGTCATCGTTCGCCTCGGCGAGCCGACCGGCGAAGCATAAGGTAAGGTAAGATGACCAAGATCGATGATCTGAAGGTTGCCAGCGACGACCAGCTCGCTACGCAGCTCGGCGACATGAAGCGCGAGCAGTTCAACCTGCGCTTCCAGGCCGCCACCGGCCAGCTCGAAAAGCCGAGCCGCGTCCGCGAAGTGCGCCGCAACATTGCGCGCATCAAGACGCTGCAGGGCCAACGCGCCGCTGCCGCGCAGAAGGAGATTTAATCATGCCGAAGCGCGTGTTGCAGGGCAAAGTCGTGTCCGACAAGACCGACAAGACCGTGGTCGTGCTGATCGAGCGCAAGGTTGCGCATCCGGTCTATGGCAAGATCATCCGTCGTTCGAAGAAGTATCACGCCCATGACGAGGGCAATGTCATCCGCGAAGGCGATACCGTCCGCATTGAAGAATGCGCGCCGATCTCCAAGCTGAAGACCTGGAAAGTGCTCGAGAAGGTCAGCGGTTAATCCGCCCGATCGTTCTCGTTTTCACGAATTTTAGAGGAAGGATCGCAACATGATCCAGATGCAGACGAACCTTGAAGTGGCCGACAACAGTGGCGCCAAGCGGGTGATGTGCATCAAGGTGCTGGGTGGCTCGAAGCGTCGCGTTGCCGGCGTCGGTGACACCATCGTCGTTTCCGTCAAGGAAGCCGCACCCAAGGGCAAGGTCAAGAAGGGCGACGTGCACCGTGCTGTCGTCGTTCGCACCGCCAAGGACATCCGCCGCGCCGATGGTTCGGTCATCCGTTTCGATACCAATGCCGCCGTTCTCATCAACAAGAACGAAGAACCGATCGGCACGCGTATCTTTGGCCCGGTCGTGCGCGAGCTGCGCGCTTCGGGTCACATGAAGATCATCAGTCTCGCGCCGGAGGTGCTGTAATGTCGGCTGCCAAAATCAAGAAGGGCGACAAGGTCGTCGTCCTGTCGGGTAAGGACAAGGGCCGCCACGGTGAAGTCACCAAGGCGATGCCCAAGGAAGGCAAGGTCGTGGTCAGCGGCGTCAACATGATGACGCGCCACCGCAAGCCGACGCAGGCCAACCCGCAGGGTGGCCTCGAGCGTATCGAAGCGCCGATGTTCGTGTCGAAGGTCGCAATCGAAGACCCCAAGACCGGCAAGCCGACGCGCGTGGGTTTCAAGATTCTGGAAGATGGTCGCAAGGTACGTGTTGCCAAGCGGTCGGGTGAGGTGATCGATGGCTGATGCAGCTAAACTGACCAAGATGCAGCAACTGTACGTGGACAAGATCCGCGCCCAGATGGTCGAGCAGTTCGGTTACAAGAACCTGATGCAGGTGCCCAAGATTGACAAGATTGTCATCAACATGGGTGTCGGCGACGCAACGCAGGACAAGAAGCTTGTCGATGCGGCTGCCGCTGAAATGGCGCTGATAGCCGGCCAGAAGCCGGTCGTCACGCGCGCCAAGAAGTCGGTCGCCGTGTTCAAGCTGCGCGAAGGCATGCCGATCGGCTGCAAGGTGACGCTGCGCCGCGAGAAGATGTACGATTTCCTCGATCGCCTGATCACCATCGCGCTGCCGCGCGTCCGAGATTTCCGTGGTGTGAACCCGAAGTCGTTCGATGGCCGTGGCAACTATGCGATGGGCCTCAAGGAACAGATCGTGTTCCCGGAAATCAACTATGACCGCATCGCCAAGATCCGCGGCATGGACATCATCATCACGACGACCGCGAAGACCGACGATGAAGCGCGGGCGTTGCTCTATGCATTCGGCATGCCGTTCACCGGCATGAACGAAGCCAAGAAGGCTGCTTGAGATGGCAAAGAAGAGCTCAGTTAACAAGAACAACCGCCGCAAGGCGATGGTCAAGCAGTATGCGCCGAAGTTCGCAGCCTTGAAGGCGATTGCCGCCGACGAGAGCAAGGACGAAGGCGAGCGCCTGATGGCCCGCCTGAAGATGGCGGAACTGCCGCGCAACGCGAACCCGACGCGGGTCCGCAACCGTTGCGAGCTGACCGGTCGCAGCCGCGCCGTCTATCGCAAGTTCAAATTGTCGCGCATCATGCTGCGGGAACTGGCCAACAAGGGCCTCATCCCCGGCGTGACGAAGTCGAGCTGGTAAGGGCACGATATGTCATTGACTGATCCCCTGGGTGATATGCTCACCCGCATCCGCAACGGCCAGCAGGCCCGCAAGGATTCGGTGCTGACGCCGGCGTCAAAGCTGCGCGCCCGCGTTCTCGATGTGCTGCAGCGCGAAGGTTATATTCGCGGCTACAGCGATGCCGACAGCGGCAACGCCCAGGCGGCGCTGCGCATCGATCTGAAGTATTTCGAAGGCCAGCCGGCGATCCAGCACATTGCGCGGATCTCCAAGCCCGGCCGCCGCGTCTATTCGGGCGCGAACGACTTGCCGCGGATCCGCAACGGTCTCGGCATCGCCATTGTTTCGACGCCCAAGGGTGTTCTGTCCGACGCGGAAGCGCGCGAGCAGAATGCCGGCGGCGAAGTCCTTTGTCAGGTATTCTAAGCCATGTCGCGCATCGGTAAGAAATCGGTCCCGGTTCCAGCCGGAGTCACCGCCACCATCGAAGGCGGCCAGATCAACGTCAAGGGTCCCAAGGGCACCCTGTCGATGCCGCTGGTCGAAGACATCAGCTACACGCTCGAAGACGGCGCCATTTCGGTAATGCCGGCGAACGAGTCGAAGCGCGCGCGGGCCTTTTGGGGCATGCAGCGCACGATGGTTTCGAACCTCGTGGTCGGCGTTTCGGACGGCTTCACCAAGGTCCTCGAAATCACCGGCGTCGGCTATCGTGCCAGCGTCCAGGGGTCGAACCTCAAGCTGCAGCTCGGCTACAGCCATGATGTCGACTTCCCGATCCCCGAAGGCATCGCCATCAAGACTCCCGACCAGACGACGGTCGAGATTACCGGTGCCGATCGCCAGCAGGTCGGCCAGGTTGCGGCGGAAATCCGCCGCTGGCGCAAGCCCGAGCCTTACAAGGGCAAGGGTATCAAGTATCGCGGCGAGTTCATCTTCCGCAAGGAAGGGAAGAAGAAGTAATGGGCAAAGAACTATCCTTGTTCGAACAGCGCCGCCGGCGCGTTCGCACCGCACTCAAGGCGAAGTCGAGCGGACGTCCGCGTCTGTCGATCCATCGCTCTTCGCAGCACATCTATGCGCAGGTCATCGATGATGCCGCCGGCGTGACGGTGGCTTCGGCCTCGACGCTGGAAAAGGACGTGCGCGGCACGACCGGCGCGAGCACGACGGCTGCAAACGAAGTCGGCAAGCGCCTCGCTGAACGCGCCAAGGCCGCCGGTGTCACCACCGTCGTGTTCGATCGCGGCGGCTTCCTGTTCCACGGTCGCGTCAAGGCACTTGCCGAAGGCGCCCGCGAAGCCGGTTTGGAGTTTTAAGAGATGGCAGTCGAACCTCGTAACGGCCCCGGCGCTGGTCCTGGCGGCAACCGCAACGGACCTGGTGGTCCCGGTGGCGGTCGTGGCCGTGGCGGCGGCGATCGTGATCGCAACCAGCGCGGCGGCCGTGGCGGCCCGCAGGCCGGCGGCATCGATGGCGGCGAAGAGCTGGTCGAAAAGCTCGTCCACATCAACCGCGTTTCGAAGACCGTCAAGGGCGGCAAGCGCTTCGGTTTTGCCGCACTCGTCGTCGTCGGCGACGGCAAGGGTCGCGTCGGCTTCGGTCACGGCAAGGCGCGCGAAGTGCCGGAAGCCATCGCCAAGGCGACGGCTGCTGCCAAGAAGGCGATGATCCGCGTGCCGCTGCGCGATGGCCGCACGCTGCACCATGATGGCCGTGGCCATTTCGGTGCCGGCAAGGTTTACGTTCGCTCGGCAACGCAGGGTACCGGCATCATCGCCGGTGGTCCGATGCGCGCCGTGTTCGAAAGCCTTGGTGTTGCCGACGTGGTGACCAAGTCGGTCGGCACCAACAACCCGTACAACATGATCCGCGCCACGTTTGCCGCGCTCGGCGAACAGACGTCGCCGAAGTCGGTGGCGCAGCGCCGTGGCAAGAAGATTGCCGACCTGCTGTCGCGTCGCGGCGACCTTTCGGCGCGTACCGCCGAAGTCGACGCCGAAGCGATCGTGGCTTAAGGACACACACCATGAGCAAACTCAAAGTCACCCAGATCGGTTCGCCGATCCGCCGCCAGCCCGATCAGGAAGCAACCCTGGTCGGCCTGGGTCTCAACAAGATGCACCGATCAAAGGTGCTCGAAGACACACCTTCGGTTCGTGGCATGATTGCCAAGGTGCAACACATGGTGAAAGTCGAAAAGGTGACGGCTATTTAGTGTCCATATCTGGCGGGGTAGTGGTACCTTGCGACATGGTGAGGCACGTCCAGTGCCACATCATGACGTTGTTATAGTTGCCATAAACCCACGCGGTAAACTTTGGAGGCGAAGGTAGGCATAGCGGAATAAGTTGCGGACTTGGATTGGAAACAACCATGCCTGTGCCAGCGAGTAGCTTGTTCATCGTTGCCGCATCACCTCGGCGCTGAGCAGCAACAAACTCAGGCGTCGTCATCACGCGGTCGCTAGCGGCCGATGGTCGAACAGCCGGTTTGGGATTTGTAGTGCGAGTTGCAGGAGCCATTTGGGGCGCCTGCATCGCGCCGGAAGCCTGAACCATTCCGGCGTTTTGTGCAGCCAGTGCTTCAAATGGAATAGTTGTAAGTGTAAGTAGCGAAAGAGCAAAAAGTTCTCTCATCACGTCCTCCCAATTTACTTTGGCAATCCCACCACATCGGGTAATAATGATGTTATCCGATTATTCAGCGCGACAAAAGCGAAAGCGAGTGCAAAGACCATGAAACTCAACGATCTTCACGATAATCCCGGTGCCCGCAAGTCGCGCGTCCGCGTTGGCCGCGGTATCGGTTCGGGCGTCGGCAAGACCGCCGGCCGTGGTCAAAAGGGCCAGAAGTCACGCTCGGGCGTGGCGATCAAGGGCTTCGAAGGCGGCCAGATGCCGCTCCACATGCGGATCCCGAAGCGTGGCTTCAACAACGCGCTGCGGGTTGAATACGCCGAGGTCAACCTCGTGACCCTGCAGAAGGCTGTCGATGCGGGCAAGATCAAGGCTGGCGACAACCTCGACGGCGCCGCGCTGGTCGCCGCCGGTGTCATCAGTCACGCCCGCGAAGGCGTCCGCCTGCTCGGCAAGGGCGCGCTGACCTCCAAGCTCAACCTCAAGCTCGCCGGCGTCACCAAGTCGGCGCGCGCTGCGGTCGAAGCGGCCGGTGGCAGCATCGAACTGCCGGTCGTCAAGCCGGTGGTCGAGCGCAAGCCGCGCAACGCCTGATCCTGACAGACCCGCGCCGCCACATGGCTGCGCGGGTTTTGTCGTTTTAGGGCATAGCCATTGACGCAATGCGTCCCTATCTAGACGCAACACGGGGCCTTTTGAGTATTCGGGCAGCGTATTGGGATGGCACTCCAAGCGTCATCGATTTGATTGGGTAAAGCGAACATGGCGTCTGCAGCGCAGCAAATGGCGGGCAATCTCAGCCTCGCCAGTTTTTCCAAAGCAACCGAGCTCAAGAAGCGCCTGTGGTTCACACTGGGCGCGCTGATCGTGTTCCGCCTGTTGTCGTTCGTGCCGCTGCCGGGGATCGACCCGACGTCGCTGAACTCGCTGTTCGAGGGCACCAAGGGCGGCGTGCTTGACTTCTTCAACATGTTCTCGGGTGGCGCACTCGAACGCATGTCGCTGATCGCGCTCGGCGTGACGCCGTACATCACCGCATCGATCATCATCCAGCTGATGACCTCGCTGGTGCCGTCGCTCGCGGCAATCAAGAAGGAAGGCGAGTCGGGCCGCAAGAAGCTCAACCAGTACACGCGCTACGGTACCGTGCTGCTGACCGCGATCCAGGGCTATTCGATTGCCGTCGGGCTCGAAAGCTGGGGCTCCGACCAGGGGCTGTCGGCGGTCATCGACCCGGGCTATTTCTTCCGCATCACCACCGTCATCAGCCTGATCGGCGGCACGATGTTCCTGATGTGGCTGGGCGAGCAGATCACCAGCCGCGGTATCGGCAACGGTGTTTCGCTGATCATCATGGCGGGTATCGTCGCGTCGTTCCCGTCAGCGATCGCGCAGCTGTTCGAACAGGCGCGTACCGGTGCGCTGTCGGCGGGGTTCATTTTGTTCGTTGCTGTCATGGCGCTCGCCACGGTGGCGTTCATCTGCCTGATGGAGCGCGCGCAGCGCCGCATCCTGATCCAGTACCCGAAACGCCAGGCCGGCAACCAGATGTTCCAGGGCGACAGCTCGCATCTGCCGCTGAAGATCAACACCGCCGGCGTCATTCCGCCGATTTTCGCGTCGTCGCTGCTGTTGATGCCGCTGACCATCGCGCAGTTCGCCGGTCAGTCGGGCAACGGCCCTGACTGGCTGCTGACCGTCACGACGGCGCTGCAGCACGGCGCGCCGCTGTACATGGCGCTCTATGCGGCCGGCATCATCTTCTTCAGCTTCTTCTACACCGCGGTGGTGTTCAACCCCGAAGAAACCGCGGACAATCTGAAGAAGCACGGCGGCTTCGTCCCCGGCATCCGGCCGGGCGCCAAGACGATGGAGTATCTCGATTACGTGCTGACGCGCATCACCGTCATCGGTGCGGCGTATCTGACGCTTATCTGCCTGCTGCCTGAGTTCCTGATCTCGAAGATGTCGATTCCGTTCTACTTCGGCGGCACGTCGCTGCTGATCGTCGTCAACGTGACGATGGACACCGTTGCGCAGATCCAGAGCCATCTGCTGGCGCACCAATATCAAGGCCTCATCAAGAAGGCGAAGCTGAGGGGTAACCGCCGTTGAAGATCATCATCCTGCTCGGGCCACCCGGCGCAGGAAAGGGCACACAGGCTGCACGGCTGACCGCCGCGCGTGGCATGGTGCAGCTTTCCACCGGTGACATGTTGCGCGCCGCGGTTGCTGCGGGCACGCCGCTCGGTCTCAAGGCCAAGGCGCTGATGGATGCGGGTGCGCTGGTGCCCGATGACGTTGTCAGCGGCCTCATTGCCGAGCAGCTCGATGTCGGTGCCGATCACCCCGGTTTCATTCTCGACGGCTATCCGCGCACGCTCGGCCAGGCCGAGACGCTCGACGCGCTGCTGGTGGCGAAGCGCCTCAACCTCGATCACGTCATCGAGCTCGCGGTTGACGAGGAGTTGCTCGTCGACCGCGTTACCGGTCGCTTCACCTGCGCCAAGTGCGGTGAAGGCTATCACGACCGCCACAAGCAGCCCAAGGTTGCCGGCACCTGCGACGTCTGCGGTGGCCATGAATTCAAGCGCCGGCCCGATGACAATGCTGAAACCGTGCGCGCGCGCATGGCCGAATATCGCGCCAAGACCGCGCCGATCCTGCCGTACTACGACGAACGCCAGCTGGTGACGCGCGTCGACGGCATGGCGAGCATGGATGCCGTCGCGGCCGCCATCGACGCGGTGCTCGACGGCGAACGCGTTAGCGGTTGACAAAGACGAATTTGCCCACTAGCACGCGCAATTCCGAACAAACGGAATTCACACGCCGGGTGCCGTATTGGCGCTCGGTTTAAGCTTTGAGATGGGACGCCTGCCCTCGCGTCCCGTGGAGCAGGAGAAAAATCTGTGGCACGTATCGCGGGTGTTAATATCCCGACCAACAAGCGCGTAGAAATCGCGCTGACTTACATTCATGGCATTGGCCGGACCAAGGCGCTGTCGATCGTCGAAAAGCTCGAGATGCCGCGTGAACGCCGCGTCCAGGACCTGACCGACGCCGAAGTGCTGGCCATCCGCGAGATGATCGACCGTGATTTCACCGTCGAAGGCGACCTGCGTCGCCAGACCGCGATGAACATCAAGCGTCTGATGGATCTGGCCTGCTACCGCGGCCTGCGTCACCGTCGTGGCCTGCCCGTCCGCGGCCAGCGCACCCACACCAACGCCCGCACCCGCAAGGGCAAGGCCAAGCCGATCGCCGGCAAGAAGAAGTAAGCGCTTCAGCGCAATTTCTTCCCACTTTACGGCACAAGTCAGGACATTCCGATGGCACGCGAACCAGCACGTATCAAGCGCCGCGAGCGCAAGAACATCACCAGCGGCGTTGCACACGTCAACGCCAGCTTCAACAACACGATGATCACCATCACCGACGCCCAGGGCAACGCGATTGCCTGGTCGAGCGCCGGCACGATGGGGTTCAAGGGCAGCCGCAAGTCGACGCCGTACGCGGCGCAGATGGCCGCCGAAGATGCCGGCAAGAAGGCCGCCGAACATGGCGTCCGCACGCTCGAAGTCGAAGTCCGTGGTCCCGGTTCCGGCCGCGAGTCTGCACTGCGGGCACTTCAGGCTGTCGGGTTCCAGATCACCGCAATTCGCGACGTGACGCCGATCCCGCACAACGGTGTGCGCCCGCCCAAGCGTCGCCGCGTCTGACGCGCCACCGTCGCCGGATGCATCCGGCGATTTCAATTTGTCGGAGTGCGCATGACGATGCGCCTCCCAATACCGAGGTGAAGCTGTGGCAGTGATCGCAAAGAACTGGACTGAACTCAAGAAGCCGAACAAGCTCGACGTCCGCGCCGGCACCGATACCAAGCGCAAGGCAATCTTCGTCGCCGAGCCGCTCGAGCGTGGCTTCGGCCTGACGCTCGGTAACGCATTGCGCCGCGTGCTGCTGTCGTCGCTGCAGGGTGCTGCCGTGACCGCCATCAAGATTGACGGCGTGCTGCATGAATTCTCGTCGCTCGCCGGTGTGCGCGAAGATGTCACCGACATCGTGCTCAACATCAAGCAGGTCGCGATCCGCATGCAGGGCGAAACCGCCAAGCGTCTGTACCTGACCGCGACCGGCCCCGGCTCGGTCACCGCCGGCCAGATTCAGGTCACCGGCGACATGGAAATCATGAACCCCGACCTGGTGATCTGCACGCTCGACGAAGGCGCGACGCTCAACATGGAACTGACGGTCGAAGCCGGCAAGGGCTATGTCCCGGCCTCGGCCAACCGTCCGGTCGATGCGCCGATCGGCCTCGTGCCCGTCGACGCGCTGTATTCGCCGGTGCGCCAGGTGGCGTACAAGGTTGAAAACACCCGCGTCGGTCAGGAACTCGACTACGACAAGCTGACGCTCAACGTGGAAACCGACGGCACGCTGACCCCGGACGATGCGCTGGCTTATGCCGCGCGCATTCTGCAGGACCAGCTCCAGCTGTTCGTCAACTTCGACGAGCCGACCGCTGTCAGCGCCGTCCAGCACGCCGCTGGCCCGGTCGAAGTCGATGATACCGCCGCCCTCAACCGTCACCTGCTCAAGAAGGTCGACGAGTTGGAACTGTCGGTGCGTTCGGCGAACTGCCTGAAGAACGACAACATCATCTACATCGGCGATCTGGTTCAGAAGACCGAAAGCGAGATGCTGCGTACCCCGAACTTTGGCCGCAAGTCATTGAACGAGATCAAGGAAGTGCTGTCGGCGATGAACCTGCGCCTCGGCATGGAAATCCCCGGCTGGCCGCCGGAGAACATCGAGGAAATGGCTAAGAAGCTCGAACAGGAGTACTAGGCGCCGCCCGGCGCGGCACTAAGACGGAAATTGCTCTTGCGATTTCCGACTTAGCGCCCGACTCGGGCAAGCCCGGCCGGCGGGTGGCCTATTTCAGGCCAACCCGTCCGACGGGGACGCGGCTTTGCCGCGGCCCAGCCTGCCGAGAACCAAGTTTAACACCCCCCTTTCACGGCCTGGGGGCACCAAAGGCCAGCTCCGGGGTACCTCGCACGGCCCCCGAACGAACGGAGAAGAAAAATGCGTCACGGTAATGCCCATCGTAAACTCGGTCGCACGACCAGCCACCGCCTCGCCATGTTCCGCAACATGGCCGCATCGCTGATCAAGCACGAGCAGATCACCACCACGCTGCCCAAGGCACGCGAAATTCGTCCCTATGTCGAAAAGCTCGTCACGCTCGCCAAGACCGGCGGCCTGTCGAACCGCCGCCTCGCGCACGCCCGCCTGCAGGACGACGTGCAGCTGATCAAGCTGTTCGACGTCATCGCGACGCGCTACGCCGACCGCCAGGGCGGCTACATCCGCATCGTCAAGGCCGGCATCCGCCGCTCGGACGCCACGCCGATGGCCATCGTCGAATTCGTCGACCGCGACACCAGCGCCAAGGGCCAGGACAGCGGCCCGGTGTTCAGCGACGCCGACAGCGCCGAAGATTGAGCTTTAACTGACCGATAAGAACAGGGCCGCAGGCGCAAGCTTGCGGCCCTTTTTTTTAGCCGGATGAAGATTCGAAGGGCCTCCGGCGGGCAGGCCTGAGGCCTGCACCCAATTTTGATACGGCCCACAATACGCAGCCGCAGCGCGCTATGCGCCGACGCAAATTTATGGGTGCAGGCCTCAGGCCT
>CALMPZ010000497.1 GCA_937871645.1 uncultured Polymorphobacter sp. | reverse complement strand
CCGGGACCCAGCTTTCTTGTCGACGTCAGCAAGCAGAAGCTGGATCCCGGCCTTCGCCGGGATGACGAAGTTGAATTGGTGGGACCAGGCCGCAGCCGGGTACAAGTGCTGGCCTGCCCGCCGGAGGCTCTTAGCCCTTGAAACTGTCCTTGCCCGACCGGCGCACTGCAAATTCGTCGGCGGTTGCGGCGCGCACGAACGGGTTGGTGGCGCGTTCATAGCCGATGGTGGAGGGCACCGTTGGCTGGTTCGCGGCGCGCAACCGCGTGATTTCCTGCACGCGTGCGGTGAGGGCGGCGTTGCCCGGTTCGACCGTCACCGCGAAGCGCGCGTTCGAGGCGGTATATTCGTGCGCGCAGAAGACGCGGGTGTCGTCGGGCAGCGCCATCAGCTTGTTCAGGCTGTCGAACATCTGCGCTGCGGTGCCTTCGAACACCCGGCCGCAGCCGAGCGCGAACAGCGTGTCGCCGCAGAACAGCGTCTTTGACCCGGCTTCGTAATAGGCGTTGTGGCCCAGCGTGTGGCCACCGCAATCGATGACGCTGAAGGCGTTGGCGCCGAGCGCGACGCTGTCGCCCTGCGCCACCGCGCGGTCGATGCCGGGGATCTTTGCTGATTCCCCCGCCGGGCCGGTGATGGTGCAGCCGGTCGCGGCCTTGATCGCCAGATTGGCGCCGGTGTGGTCGGGGTGCCAGTGGGTGTTCCAGATCTGCGTGATTTTCCAGCCGCGCGCCGCCGCCGCATCGAGCACCGGTTCGGCGACCGCGGGGTCGATGACCGTGGTCTCGCCGCTCGCCGCGTCGTGCGCCAGATAGACGTAATTGTCGCTCAGCACGGGCACCTGGACGACTTCGATCATCTTACCAGCTCCCGGTGTTGGGCATCGACAGCCACGGCTCGGCGGGTGCCAGCCGCGCGCCGGCCTGCAGCAGCTCGACCGAAATGCCGTCAGGGCTGCGGACGAACGCCATGTGGCCGTCGCGCGGCGGCCGGTTGATGGTGACGCCGCCGTCCATCAAGCGCTGGCAACTCGCGTAAATGTCGTCGACCGCATAGGCGAGATGGCCGAAGTTGCGACCACCGGTGTAGCCGGCTTCGTCCCAATTGTGCGTCAGTTCGACTTGCGCGTCCTCGTCGCCGGGGGCGGCGAGGAAGATCAGCGTGAAGCGCCCGGCCTCGCTGTCGACGCGGCGCAATTCCTTGAGCCCGAGCAGTTCGAAAAACGCCAATGTCGCCTCGACATCGGAAACGCGGATCATTGTGTGGAGGTATTTCATACGGCGACTCCGGTGCGCAAAGGCCGATTTTCGAACTTTTCGAACATGTCGACAATATGCTGCGGGATCGGCGTCGGCCGGCCACGCACTTCGGCGACATGCACCTGCACTTCCTCGCCGGTGGCGCGCAGATCGTCCTTGCCGGCGCCGTGCAGTTCAAACGCGATGGTCATCGAGCTGGTGCCGATGCGCGCGGTGCGCACGCAGATATCGACCATCTCGTCGAGCAGGATCGCCGCCTTATATTCGACGCCGGCCTTGGCGACGTGGAACTCCATGCCGCCGGTCAGTCCCATTTCGGCATACATGCCGACCTTGCGCCAATATTCGACGATGCCGATGTCGAAATATTCGAGGTAGCGCGAGTTGAACAGCACCGCCTGCGCGTCGATTTCGGCAAAGCGCACGCGCTTGGGGTAGAAGAAGGTGAAATCGCTGCGCGCCATGGTTGCTCCCGTTTCAAACGTCGGGCATCATTAGACCGCAAAATGCCCCCGCGCAAAGGCCCGCCATGACCGACAGCAAAACCGGACTCAACGCCATTATAGCCGCCGCCATCTTGGCGGTCGGGCTGGTCATCGGCGGCTGGGTGCTCGGCAACGGCCTGACGCGCGCCAAATTCGCCGACCGTTCGGTGACAGTGCGCGGGCTGGCCGAACGCGACGTCACCGCCGATCTCGCAACCTGGATGATCAGCACCTCGGCGGTGGGCAGCGACTTGAACGGCCTGCAGGCCAAGGCCGACGCCGACGGCAATACCGTCATGGCGTTCCTGAAGGCCAAGGGCTTCGCCGACGACGAGATCGAATCAGGCGGCATCAGCGTCAACCAGTACAGCGACAGCAACGGCCGCCCCAACATCACCATCCGCCGCAAGATCCAGTTGCGCACCACCAAGGTCATGGAAGCCCGCGCCGCGTTCGCGCAGCAGGCCGAGCTGATGCGCCAGGGCGTGGTGTTCGATTCCGACAGCGGCGGCATGGTCTACAGCTTCACCAAACTCAACGACGTCAAGCCGCCGATGATTGCCGCTGCCACCAAGAACGCCCGCGAAGGCGCCGAACAGTTCGCCAAGGACTCGGGCGCCGGCGTCGGCGAGATCAAATCCGCATCCCAGGGTTACTTCTCGATCATCCCGCGCGACGGCGACAGCTCGGGCGCCTCGGCGAGCGCGTCGCCATTCCAGAAGGTGCGCGTGGTGACGACGATTGATTTCTATCTGGGGTGAGCGGGCGCGGGCATTGCTAGCGACTACTGGATAGGGACAGTTGGATTGTGACCTTGCGATAACTCATCACCAACTCAAACCAAGAGTACATTGATTGATGACGGATTATCCTATTAGACATCATTCAAGTTCTAGAAATTTGAGGAGGTCTGGTCAATATGGGGATTTCAATTTTATTGTGTGCTTACAACGAAGAAGCCAATATACTAGCCACCATAAATTCAATAAAGTTAAATGAAACTAGTTGCGACTTTGAGATTGTCGGAATTGATAACGACTCATCTGACAATACTATAAAAATTCTCGAGGCCGAATGTGATGTATCGATAAGATGCACCGAACGAGGTAAAATACCTTGCCTAAAGGTCGGTGTGGATAATGCAAAATTCCAAATAATTGCAATAGCAGACGCGGATACCATTTATCCAATCCATTGGATACAAGATATATATGATGCTTTCGAAAATAGAAATGTGCAATTCGTATTTGGGCCAGTCTATAATAGAGATAGTAATTCGGATTTAGACCGAAAGATTTTCGACATATTCTGTGTACTATCACTATTATTTCGTGTCGTTCCGGCAGTTGGATTCAATATGGCGATCAGAGCCCGATCACTTCGGTGTATATTGGACTCATACAATGGCGGCGCACTAACGGGTTGGGGCATTGGAACGGAAGCTCTGAGAACATTTGGACAGAGTTCGATTCTATTCAGTAAAAATATCTATGTACCGAAGAATATGGATAGGATTCATGAACGCGGACATATAAAATCAATAATGATGTGGGTAGGCGAATGGTTCAGATTGGCCACCCGCCGCAATTTAAAGATTATGGAGTCAGAATACTATGGATTCTGAGGTGGATATGGAAAAAGAAATTAGAGATTTGCTGATGCAAGAGTATGACATAGTGAAATCAGAAATGAGCATATACATATCTCTTTATCATAAATATTCAAATTTCGCTTCTTTCCTAATTGCTTCAGCTGTTGCATTGATCGTTGGATTGTCAACAATTATTACGAGATCAGGGCCAAAAATTTCAAATTCTCTTGATCAAAAATATGAGATACTAAAAATACTAGAGTTCACAGCATCACAAGGGATATTTTTTGTAGTTGAAGTAGTTTTCATTTTGTACGTCATTTGGCTAACAACCGCACAGATGGGTTACATGTATATTATAGAATTGCTAGCAGTTCGTATAAAAATTATCGAGAGGTCAATAAACGAGGATTTCGGTAGAGAAATTTTCACATGGGAGGCGCACATTTCTCCTAAATACATAAGAGACTCGCATAAATTATTTGGTGTGGGCGCGCCAAATTATATGAGGGCAGTTTATTCATATGTAATATTTGCATTTTTCTTATCTATTATGCTAATTTCTGCCAATTCAATAATGGGTACAGCGCTGTCAGCGATCTATTTTGTTTTTGTTATTGGATGTGTTGGGATTTCAATATTTCAACATCGCCGATTTTATTTGCAAGTTGTTCCATCCATACGTGCGATTGAGAGGGATGAGCGTAAAGCAAAAATAGTAAGTCTGACATATTGAATTGTGAGTAAATAAAAATATTGTGTCGCAATGTCTATGCGAACTTGATATTTCGAAAAGTACTGTAATTATTATCTAGTATGTACAGGTATACATTGACCGCATTCTTTTTATTCAATTTCAGCAGTCGGGAGCGGCTCCTTGTGTTGAATTTCTCGTGTTGAGAATCTAGAGCCCAGGCTTGCCCGCCAGAGGCTCTACCGCTCTTCCCGCCTCACGCCGGCGTCACCGTCACCGCCGTGCGGCCGCTGAGCATGACATCGAGGCTGGCCTTGCCGTCGGGCGATGCGGTGAGTGCGTCGGTGGTGGCGCCGGTGACGGTGTAGGCGCGGCCGGGCGCGAGGCGTTCGAGGCCGAGGGTTTGGCGGCCGTCGCCGGCGCCGGGGTAGAGGACGAGCCGCAGGTTGTCGCCGTCGCTGATGGCTTGCGCGACGAGCACTGCAGGGTAGCTGGCGGCTTCGAGCACCGGGCCGGTACGTGACGGGGCGTGCGGGCCTTGCGTGAACGAGCGGCGGAAGTCGCCGGCCTGCATCAGCTGGCCGAGGATGGCATAGGTGTTGGTGTCGTTCGAGCCGCCGGTGTAGCGGCGCACGCCGTCGCGGATTTCGAGCCCGCAGTCGGAGTCGAGGCTGTTCTGCGCGGCTTCGGCGACGTAGGTGTCACCGAACTCCTTGGCGGCGACGAGGATCGACGCGAACGCGCCGGTGTGGCCCGACTTGTAATTGCCGGTGTCGAGGCCCTTGCCGGGCAGGCTGATGCGCATCTTGCCATTGGCATCGGGGTGGATGGCGGGCGCGATTTCGCGGCGGGCGATCGCCCATTGCTGCTGCGCGCTGCCGGGTGCGAAGCAGTTCTGGAACGCGGCATAGGCGACTTCGCCGGTCGGGAAGGGGATCGGCATGCCGGTGTGCTGCGAGCGCAGCCCGATGATCGAGCCGGCCTCGTCGGTGAATTCCTGGTTGAGCATCTTGAACCAGCCGGGGGCATAGCGGCGGATATTGTCGCTGCCGGTCACCGCGTCCTGCACCGCGAGCGAGGCGAGGCCGTAATGGTTGCAGATCGGGTAGATCCAGTTGGGTTCGCAGGCGAACAGCCCGAATTCGGCGGTGTCATAGTTGGTTTTGACCGAGCCGATGATGGTGTTGAAGTCATGGACATAGGCGGTCTTGGCGTTGAGCCGGAACGTCAGGCTGCCGGGTTCGAGGTAGCGCCGGTCGCCGCTCGCCAGCATGTACTGGCCGACGTGCATGCCGAACCAGCCGGTGAGCATGATGTTGTCGCGCGCCGCCGGGTCCCAGTTGGTGAAGTTGAGGTGGCCCCAGCACGATTCATAGACCCAATAGCCCCAGACCTTGCGCAGCAGATATTTGTCGATGAGGTTGCGCTGCGCCTGGCCCATATAGCCGTGGAAATTGGGCACATAGGCAGTCTGCGCGATGCCGAGCGCGAAGCCCATATGGTTGAGCTGGTATCGCAGCGCCGCGGGCTGGAACTGGTCGATGATGTCGAACCCGCCCCATTCGGTGACGGGCTGCAGCGACCGGTCGAGCAGGTAGCGCAGCGCGGCGAGGTCGGTCGGCGTCATTTCGCGCGTTGCCGGATCGGGAATGTCGGCGGCCTGCGCGCGGACTTCGGCGAGCGAGGCATCGAGGAATGCGGCGCGCGGGGCGATCTTGGCGAGCGCCGCATCGCGCAGCCGGACGTTGCGGCGGTGGAAGGCATAGCCGATGCCGGCGGTGGCGAACGCCGCCGCATAGGGCCCGCCGGCCCAGACGGTGTCGCCCGCCATCGCGCCCGCGAGCGCCGCCGAGCCGAGCCAGACGATGACCGGGCCAAGCACCATGCCGGCCCAGAACCACGCCACCAACGAGAACACGAACAGCGCGAGTGTCAGCGGGAACAGCACCGCCGCCCAGCCGCCGACCGACAGGAAACCCGCGCCGGGCAGCCACAGCCCGATGCCCGCCGCCTGCAAGCTTGCCGAAGCACCGAGCAACGTCGGCAGCAGGCCGGCGACGCACAGCGCGGCGTAGATCGTCCAGGTGCGGCGCTGGCGCGCGGCGGTGACGGGGCCTTTTTGCGCGGGCAGCGGTTGTGCTGCGGCAGTGCCGAAACCGATATCCTGAACCGTCATGACAGGCTCCCCTTGACGGCGCTGCAGATCGAGCCATGCAGTGCATCGAGAAATTCTACCGAGGGTTGGGCTGGTGCCGACACGCTGGCAGCGGTGGCGGCAACGCCAAGTCCGAAGACTTCGGCGGCGAGCAGCAACAATAATGCAGGTTTCCAGCGCCATTTGCGCGCGACGGGCGTGGAGGCCGCGGCGGGCGACCACGCCACCGACGCGCTGGCGGTCACCGCCGGCGCACCCAGCAGCCGGTCGCGCAGCCAGCGCAGCGGCCACAGCAACTGGCTCAGCAGATAGACCGCGAATGCACAGCACGC
>CALMPZ010000496.1 GCA_937871645.1 uncultured Polymorphobacter sp. | reverse complement strand
CTTCGGGGAGGGGGACCGCCACTTGGCGGTGGAGGGGTTGGGCGCCCCACTGTCCAGATCGCGGCTTTAGCTTGACCCTTGCGCACCCCACCACCGCGCGAAGGGCGCGGTCCCCCTCCCCGAAGACGGGGAGGATCAAGAGATGCTGCCTTAGTCTTCCAGATTCGGGCGCAGCCAGGTCTCCGCTTGCTCGACCGACACACCGCGCCGCGCGGCATAGTCGGCGACCTGGTCGCTGCCGATGCGGGCGACGCCGAAATAGCTGCTTTCGGGGTGCGCGAAATAATAGCCCGAAACTGCGGCCGTCGGCGTCATCGCGAAGCTTTCGGTGAGTTCGATGCCGGTCTTGGCGGTGGCGTCGAGCAGGTCGAACAGCTGGCGCTTCGGGCTGTGGTCGGGGCACGCCGGATAGCCCGGTGCAGGGCGGATGCCCTGGTATTTTTCGCGGATCAGGTCTTCGCTGGTCAGCTTTTCGTCCGCCGCATAGCCCCAGAACTCCTTGCGCACGCGTTCGTGCAAATGTTCGGCGAACGCCTCCGCCAGCCGGTCGGCGAGCGCCTTGAGCAAAATGTCCGAATAGTCGTCATTGTCGACCTTGAAGCGCGCCAGATGCGCGTCGATGCCCTGCCCCGCGGTCACCGCGAAGCCGCCGAGCCAGTCGCCGTCGGGCGAGACGAAATCGGCAAGGCTGCGGTTGGGCACGCCCTCGCGCTTGACGACCTGCTGGCGCAGGAACGGCACGCGCGCCAGTTCGGTTGTGCGGCTTGCGTCGGTGAACAGCAGCACGTCGTCGCCGTCGCGCTTCGCCGGCCAGAAGCCGATTGCGGCGCGCGCGGTCAACCACTTTTCGTCGACGATCTTCGCCAGCATCGCCTGCGCGTCCTTGAACAGACTCGTCGCGCTTTCGCCGACAACCGGGTCGGTCAGGATCGCCGGATAATTGCCCGCAAGTTCCCAGGCGCGGAAGAACGGCGTCCAGTCGATATACGGCACCAATTCTTCGAGCGGATAGTCGTCGAGTGTCAGCGTGCCGAGCGTCTTCGGCGCCACCGGCGGGTGCTTGGCGAAATCGGGGACGTAGGCGTTGGCGCGCGCTGCCGCAATCGAAGCCAGCTTGGTGTCGCCCTTGTTGGCGCGCGCGACACGGATCGCTTCATATTCGGCGACCGTGCGATCAACCAGCTCGCTGCGGATTGCCGGTGAGTCGGACACTAGCGCCCCCGCGACACCCACCGCTCGGCTGGCATCGAGAACATGGATCACCGGGCCCTTGTACGCCGGTTCGATGCGCAGCGCGGTGTGGACACGGCTGGTGGTGGCGCCGCCGATGAGCAGCGGCATCGTCATGCCGGCGCGCTGCATTTCGGCCGCGACGGTGACCATTTCATCGAGCGACGGCGTGATGAGGCCCGACAAGCCGATCATGTCGGCGCCATGTTCGTTGGCGGCCGCCAGAATCGTCATCCACGGCACCATGACGCCAAGGTCGATGACTTCGAAATTGTTGCACTGGAGCACGACGCCGACGATATTCTTGCCGATGTCATGGACGTCGCCCTTGACGGTGGCCATGATGATCTTGCCCTTGGCCTGCGCACCCTCTGCCTTTTCGGCTTCGATATAGGGCAGCAGGTGGGCGACGGCCTTTTTCATCACGCGCGCCGATTTGACGACCTGCGGCAGGAACATCTTGCCGGCACCGAACAGGTCGCCGACGACGTTCATGCCGTCCATCAACGGGCCTTCGATGACGTCGATCGGACGCGTCGCGACCAGCCGGGCTTCCTCGGTATCGGCGACGACATGCGCGTCGAGGCCCTTGATCAGCGCGTGTTCGAGACGCTTGGCGACGGGCAGCGAGCGCCATTCCTCGGTGGCCTTTTCGGCAACCGAGCCGTCGCCCTTGAAGCGGTCGGCGATTTCGAGCAGCCGGTCGGTGGCATCAGCGCGCCGGTTGAGCACGACGTCTTCGCAAGCGTCGCGCAGCTCGGGATCGATCGTGTCATAGACATCGAGCTGGCCGGCGTTGACGATCGCCATGTCGAGCCCGGCGGGGATCGCATGGTACAGGAAGATCGAGTGCATCGCGCGGCGCACCGGTTCGTTGCCGCGGAAGCTGAAGCTCAGGTTCGACAGCCCGCCCGAGATATGCGCGTGCGGACAGCGCTGGCGGATTTGCTTGCACGCCTCGATGAAATCGACGCCGTAGTTGTTGTGCTCCTCGATGCCCGTCGCGACCGCGAAGATGTTGGGATCAAAGATGATGTCTTCGGGCGGAAAGCCGTTGTCGGTGAGCAATTTGTAGGCGCGCGCGCAGATTTCGACCTTGCGCGCGCAGGTGTCGGCCTGACCGGCTTCGTCGAACGCCATGACGACGACGGCGGCGCCGTAGCGCTGCACCTTCTTCGCATGGTCGAGGAACGCCGCCTCGCCTTCCTTCATGCTGATCGAATTGACGATCGGCTTGCCCGAAACGCACTTCAACCCGGCTTCGATGACGCTCCATTTCGAGCTGTCGACCATGATCGGGATGCGCGCGATATCGGGCTCGGCGGCGATCAGCTTGAGGAACGTCGTCATCGCGTACTGCGCGTCGAGCAGGCCTTCGTCCATGTTGACGTCGAGCACCTGCGCGCCGCTTTCAACCTGCTGGCGCGCGACTTCGACGGCGGACGTGTAGTCGCCCGCCATGATCAGCTTCTTGAACCGCGCCGAGCCGGTGACGTTGGTGCGTTCGCCGATGTTGACGAACGTCGCACTTGCAGATTTGGTCATGGTGTCAGGCTGCCAGAATCATGGGATCGAGACCGGCGAGCCGGGTTGCGACGGGAAGCACGGGAACGACGCGCGGCGGATACCCGCGCACCGCATCAGCCATTGCCTTGATGTGCGCCGGCGTCGTCCCGCAGCAGCCGCCGATGACGTTGATCAGGCCTTCCTTCGCCCATTCCTCGACAAGGTGGCCAGTGCGCGCCGGCAGCTCGTCATACTGGCCGAGCTCGTTGGGGAGGCCGGCGTTGGGGTAGGACATCAGCAGCGTGTCGGCGATGCCCGACAGCAATTGCACGTGCGGGCGCAGCAAGTCGGCGCCGAACGAGCAGTTGAGCCCGACGGTCAGCGGCCTGGCGTGGCGTACCGCCCACCAGAACGCATCGATGGCATGGCCTGAAAGGTTGCGCCCCGACATGTCGGTGATCGTCATCGAAATCATGATCGGGATTTCGACGCCGCGGCGGTCGCTTTCCTCCAGCACCGCCATGATCGCCGCCTTGGCGTTCAAGGTGTCGAAGATCGTTTCGATCAGGATGAAATCGACGCCGCCGTCGAGCAGCGCCTGGATCTGCTGCGTGTAGACGTCCTTGACCTGGTCGTAATCGACTTCGCGGAAGCCCGGATCATTGACGTCGGGCGACAGCGACAGCGTCTTGTTCGTCGGCCCGAGCGCACCGGCGACAAAGCGCGGGCGGCCGTCCTTGGCCTGCGCCGCATCGGCCGCACGGCGGGCAATGCCGGCCGCGGCGAGGTTGAGTTCACGCACCAGATGTTCGGCGCCGTAGTCGGCCTGGCTGATCGTCGTCGACGAGAAGGTGTTGGTCGAGACGATGTCCGAGCCGGCATCGAGATAGCCCTGGGTGATCTTCTCGATGATGTCGGGGCGCGTCAGGCTCAACATGTCGTTGTTGCCCTTCTGCTCATGGCTGAGGCCCAGCGTGCCGGCATAGTCGGCCTCGGCCAGCCCGAAGGTCTGGATCATCGTCCCCCAGGCACCATCGGTGACGAGGATGCGCTTGGCGGCCTCAGTGCGGAAACGCGCGGCGGCGGCACTGGGCTTGTTCCCTGGGCTGGGCTTGTTCATGCGGCTTCACTCACTTTCGGGCGCACACCGAGCATGTGGCTGATCGCATAGGCGAGCTCGGCGCGGTTTAGCGTGTAGAAATGGAACTGGCGGACGCCGCCGGCATAGAGCCGCCGGCATTGTTCGGCGGCGACGGTCGCCGCGACCAGCTGGCGCGCGGCGGGCTTGTCATCGAGCCCTTCGAAAAGCCGCCCCATCCAGTCAGGGATGTGCGTGGCGCAGCTCGCGGCCATCTTCTTGAGCATGGCGAAGTTGCTGACAGGCAGGATGCCGGGCACCAGTTCGGCGGTGATGCCGGCGGCAGCAGCGGCGTCGCGGAAGCGGAAGAAAGTGTCGGGTTCGAAGAAGAACTGGCTGATGCCGCGCACCGCGCCGGCATCGATCTTGCGCTTCAAGTTTTCGATATCGGCGGTCGCGGTCGCGGCGTCGGGGTGGCGCTCGGGATAGGCGCTGACCGACAGTTCGAAGTCGGCAACGCGCTTCAACCCTTCGACCAGTTCGGCGGCACCGGCATAGCCATCGGGGCGCGCGACGAACTTTTCGCCGGCGCGCGGCGGGTCACCGCGCAGTGCGACGATGTGGCGGACGCCGGCATCCCAATAGCCGCGCGCAATCGCATCGATTTCATCGCGCGAGGCATCGACGCAGGTCAGGTGCGCGGCGGGCTTGATGTTGGTCTCGCGCGCGATGCGTTCGACGGTGGCGTGCGTGCGTTCGCGCGTCGAACCGCCGGCACCGTAGGTCACCGAGACAAAGCGCGGGTTGAGCGGCGCCAGCGTCTGCACCGACTCCCACAGCGTCGTTTCCATCGCCGGCGTCTTGGGCGGGAAGAACTCAAAGCTGATGTCGATATCGCCGGGCAGATCGGCGAACAGCGGCGTGCCGTGCGCGCGGGCCGCTTCGTATTTCTCGGCCTGGGTCAGCGTCATGCGGCGTCCTTTCGATCCTGAATACGGGGCTTGGTCGCGGCAGCCCCGGGCCGCTCGCCGAGCCACAGCGTCACCGTCAGCGCCTGCGTTTCGCCGCCGCGCAGATGTTCGACGACGCGCGGCGCCAGCCCCGCCGCCGCCATCCAGTCGCAGACCTGCGCGTCTTCGAAACCGAGCCGCGCATGGGCATGGCGGGCGCGCAGTTCCTCGCGGGCATGCGGGGCGAAGTCAACAATGAGCAGCCGCCCGCCCGGCGACAGCACGCGCGCCGCCTCGGCCACCGCCAGCGCCGGCGTCTGCGCATAATGCAGCACCTGGTGCAGCACCACGGTATCGGCGCTGCCGTCGGGGCGCGGCAGTGCATACATGTCGGCCTGGCGGACCTCGCAATCGGCGAGCCCTGCGGCTTCGAGCTTGCCGCGCGCCAGCCGCAACATGTCCGGCGACCGGTCGATGCCGACGGCGCTGGCGGCGCGCGTGCCGAACAGTTCGATGATGCGGCCGGTGCCGGTACCGATGTCGAGCAGCCGCCCGACCGGCCGGTCACCGAGTGCGGCCTGCATCGCGGCTTCGACGACATCCTCGGCGATATGCAGCGAGCGGATGTCGTCCCATTGGTCGGCATGCGCGGCGAAATAGGCGTTGGCGGCGGCAACGCGTTCGGCGCGAACTTCGGTCAGGCGGGCGCGGTCGGCAGCAGCGACGCTGCCGTCGCCAACCATCAACGCATCGAGCGCCGCGCACACCGGTGCGGTCAGTGCCGCATCGCCCAGTCGCACGAAGACCCAGGCGCCTTCCTTGTAGCGGCGCAGCAGCCCGGCATCGGCAAGGATGCGGACATGGCGCGATACGCGCGGCTGGCTCTGGCGCAGCACGGCGGCGAGTTCGCCGACCGACAGCTCCATGGCGCGCACCAGCAAAAGCATGCGCAACCGCGTCGGATCGGCTAAGGCACGGAATATGGCGAGCGCGGTTTGCATCGCGGCGGGATATAAACATATCTTTATATGCGGTCAATTGCGCATCACGCCGGCGGGTGTCGTACTTGCTGTTGCAGCGCGGCTGTGGCACCGCAGCACAAACGTTTCCAAAGGGTTTTGATGCGCCTGATTCCCGCCTCGATCGCTGCACTGTCGCTGGTGCTGGTCGGTGCCTGCGCGACGCCGCGGCCGGGCAGCATGGCGCGCGCCGAGGCCGACCCGTGGGAATCGACCAACCGGCAGATCTACAAATTCAACAAGCGCGCCGACAAATACGCATTGAAGCCGCTGGCGCAGGGCTACCGCGCGGTCGTGCCGGCGGCCGCGCGGCGCGGCATCGGCAACGCCTATGACAATTATCTCGAGCCGCTGTCGTTCACCAATGCGATATTGCAGGGCAAGGTCAGCCAGGCGTTTCGTACGCTCGACCGCTTCATCATCAACAGCACGCTGGGCGTCGGCGGGCTTGCCGACCATGCCACCGACATGGGGCGCCCGCGCGAGAAGGAAGATTTCGGCCAGACCTTCGCCTATTGGGGCATCCCGTCGGGCCCGTACATGATGTTCCCGATCTTCGGGCCGCGCACCCTGCTCGACTTCGCCGGGCTCGGCGCCGACATCGTGCTCGACCCCGCCGACATGATCCGCAACGCACTAAGCACGATCGGGCCGTACTGGACGATCGCGATCTTCGGCGCCAAGGCCACAGTCACTCGCGCCGAGTTGCTCGAAGCCGGCGCCGACCAGGCGCTCGCCGACAGCCTCGACGAATATGCGACGGTGCGCGCGGCGTTCCTGTCGCGGCGCAAGGCGCAGATCTGGAGCGGCCTGCCGATGCCCGACGATGACGAAGCGCCCGTCGAGGATGCACCACTCGCGCCGGGCGCCACGCCGCAACCGAAACCTGTGGACGCACCCAAACCGCCCGAACCGACCCAGCAACCCTGAAGGACACGCGCATGAAGTTGCTGCCCGTTGCCACTGTCTTGTTGCTCGTGCTCGCCGGCTGCAACAGCGCCCCTGAACCCGGCTCGACCGCCGACAATTCCGCCGAAGGCGCAATGGTCCGCAAGGCCATCGCCGATGTCGATGCCGCGCAGGCCGCTGCCGCGAGCCAGCCCGCCAAAGCGAAGTAATACCGGCATAGAGGTTCTTTTGAGAGCCTCCGGCGGGCAGGCGTGACGCCTGCACCCGATTGAATCAGTGTTTTCGTCATCCCCGCGCAGGCCGGGGCCCAGCTCTCTTGTCGGCCGTGCGC
>CALMPZ010000495.1 GCA_937871645.1 uncultured Polymorphobacter sp. | reverse complement strand
CAGCCCCAGCGTCCACATGTTCTTGCAGCGCAGCGCTTCCTTGTTGCCGAGCCCAAACGGCTTGACGGCTTCCAGCGTCAGCGCGCTGATGTCGAACGCCAGCACCTGCCAGCGCGCCAGACTGTTGTCGTCAATCGGGCTGACAGTATAGCCCGCCTTGGCGAGGTTACGTTGGCCGAATTCGCCGGTGTCGGCGATGACCAGCCCGCCTGGGCGCAAGTCGCCGACGTTGGTTTTCAGCGCTGCCGGGTTCATCGCGATCAGCACATCGGGCTGGTCGCCGGCGGTTTCGATATCGGATGAGCCGAAATTGACCTGAAACGCCGAAACGCCGAACGTCGTACCCTGCGGTGCGCGGATTTCGGCAGGAAAGTCGGGAAAGGTCGAAAAATCATTGCCGGCCAGCGCGCTCGACAGGGTGAACTGGCCACCCGTCAGCTGCATGCCGTCGCCGCTATCGCCGGCAAAACGCACCACCACGGCATCGGGGTGATTGGTACGCGGGGCAGTCGATTCAAAATTGTCTTTCAAGGCAGTCGCCACGGATACATCCCCAAGGCCATTTCGTTGCAGTTTCCCTACGCCCGCAGCGCGCCGCGGGCCAAGCAGAAAATGCTGCCGCCGGACAAGCAGAACCATGCAACACAATTCTGTGCCGCGCCAACGTCGATGCGTTGACGTGCGGCGACCGATTGACCAAACATCTGTAGGTGAGCCGCATGGACGGCCAGACTTGGGGAGACTGAAATGACTTACGTGCGTCCCGATGTGCAGGCACTGCTTGACCAGATGAAGGCAGCGCCCGGCCCGTCGATTGCCGACCTTGGCGCGGTTGCCGGGCGCGAAATGTACCGTGCGATGGGCACCATGCTCGATCTGCCGCGGGGCGACATCGCCGAAGTCCGCGACATCACCATTCCCGGCCCGGCGGGCGCCATTCCGGCACGGCTTTACCGCAACCACAAGGCAACCTCCGGCGATGTGCTGGTCTATTTCCATGGCGGCGGCTGGGTCATCGGTGATCTGGAAAGCCATGACGGGCTCGCCGCCGAGATCGCGCGCCGCAGCGGGCTTACAGTTGTGGCCATCGACTACCGCATGGCACCCGAGCATGTTTTCCCCGCCGCCGCCGATGATTGCATCGCCGCCACGCGCTGGATCGCGGGCTCGCCTGCCGAGCTTGGCGAGAAGGTGACGGGCATCGCGGTGGCCGGCGACAGCGCCGGCGGCAACCTCAGTGCTGTTGTCGCGCAGGCACTCGCGGGCAAGCTGCCGGTGCCGTTTAAAGCGCAATGGCTAATCTATCCGGCAGTCGACATGGTCGAAAACTGGGGTTCGCTCGACGAATTCGCCGATGACTATGTGCTGACCAAGGCGGTGATGCGCTGGTTCGAAGTGACCTATGCTCCGACGGCAACGCAGCGTCACGATGTCCGTGCTTCGCCGCTGCGCGCCGACAGCCTCGCCGGCCAGCCGGCGGCCATCGTGATGACCTGCGGACTCGACCCGCTGCGCGACCAGGGCCGTGCCTATGCCGCGAAGCTGGCGCAAGCTGGCGTTTCGGTGACCTTCCGCGAACTCGCCGGCATCGTCCATGGTGCGTTCAACCTGCGCGCGGCGCTGCCCAGCGTCGCCGCCGATCTGAAGCGCGGCATTGCCGACCTGCGCGCCGCGCTGGACGCGTCGGCGACGTGACGCGCCGGCATACATCGGGGTTGCCGTATCGCCCCGGCGTCGGGGTGATGCTGCTCAACGACGATGACCATGTCTTTGTCGGCCAGCGCCTCGATTCGTCGCTCGAGGCGTGGCAGATGCCGCAAGGCGGTATCGACCCCGGCGAGGACCCTTTGGCGACGGCGTTTCGCGAACTTGAGGAAGAAACCGGAATCACTAAGGCAGTGCTCATCGCGCAGACGGCAGACTGGCACTATTACGACTTGCCCGACGATCTCGTTGGCACGATCTGGAAGGGCAAATATTGTGGCCAGTGCCAGAAATGGTTCGCGATGCGCTTTACCGGCACCGAAGCCGACATCAACATCGCCACGCACCACCCGGAATTCCGCAGCTGGCGCTGGTCGCCGATCGACGAGCTCGCCAGCCTGATCGTGCCGTTCAAACGGGATCTATACGCCGCGGTGCTCGGCGAACTGGCGCCGTTGGTCTCGGCAGCCCGCGAGCATGGCGCTGGCGGCCGCGTATCGCGTGACTGACCAGCGCCAGTGCTGCCGCCAGCCCGATCAGCCAATGGCTCAGGCTGGCGAGCGCGCGCAGCTCCTCGCCGCCAGCATAATATAATCCCAACCCGGTCAGGACGAGCAGCACCATCGCGCCCGCAGTCAGCAGTCCGGTGGCGAGGCTGCGCTTGCCCGCCCAGCCAAGCCGCAGATGCACGGGGATCAGCGCCCCGAGCAGCAAAAGAAACGCATAGGCGATGATGCCGTGCAGCTTGACCGTGAGTGGTTCAGCGGGATGCGGTGTCGGCCCGAACGGTCCCGCGACGCTGACGAAATTGTGCAGCCACAGCCAACCCAGACCGCTCGCCAGCAAGAACGCGAATCCGGCATAGATGCTACGCGCGTGCCAGCGTGGCAGGCGTTGTTCGAATCGGTGGCTTATCCGCGGCTGCTGCGTCATGCAGCAAGCTTGGCGGGGTTGCCGACTGGGGTCAAATCTCCACCGGCGCCGATCACCAGTGCCACGGCGCCGACGGCATCGAGGCAGGCCGCGACACGCGGTCCGCCGCCAGCGACGATCTTGGCCAGCGCATCGGCGTCGATGGTGCGGCGGCACTCGACGCTCGCCGACACGATTTTGCGCGCCATGCCGTGCAAATGGTTGCCGCTGCCGTCAGGGCGTAGCGCGCTGGTTGCCAGTGCTGCGTCGCGCAGAGCAATTTGCGCCACCGGGGCGCGGTCGGGGCGGACCAGCGCCACCGGCCATGCCGGGCCGTAAGCGCGCATATCGCCGCCGGCATTGACCAGCCCGCGCCGCGCGCCGGCGCACCGCAATGCCGCCACTGCGCGGTCGACGGCGAAACCCTTGGCAATCCCCGACAAGTCGAGCGCCAGCGGCGCTTCATAGCGCAATGTGCGTCCGATCAACTGCACCGCGCGCCAATGCCCGGCGCTCGCGTCGAACGCGCCGTCACTGAGCGCCGCCCAGAATTGCGCGCGGCCGATGACTGTTGCCGCCATGCGCGACAGCAGCACCGGATGGTGGGGGGCGTTGCGATTGGCGTGCGACAATTCGCTGTTGGGGTCATGCGCATTGAGCGCGCGATGCACCCGCGCGATCGCCGCAAAGCCCGCGTCGATGGCGGCATCACTGTCGGCACTGATCTCGACCAGCGTGCCAAGCCACGGCTGGGCCCGTGTGATCACGCCGGCACCACCGACGCTAGCGCCAGCAGCCGCCGCACCCCGTCGGTCAGGTTGCGGCACGACAGCGTCGCGCCCGAGATATTGGCGATATCGCCGTCGAGCTTGAACGGACTCGCCAGCGTCTTGCCGTCGAACTGCGCGCGCCACGCCGGCAATCGCACCTGGCCGCCATAGGCCTCGCGGTAGCTCAGGATTTCGACACCGACGACCTTGCCGTCGGGCGAAACGCCGACCGCGTAGGTGATGTTTTCATGCTTGCCGAGCACCTCGTCGACAATCACCAGCCCGAGCGATTTGCCACCGGCTTGGGCGCGCCAGATGGCCGGCGTCCGGTTGCGCTGGACCTTGCCCGACAGTGCCTTGATCCGCGCTATTTGCGCTTCGTCAAGCTTGACCGGCAGCGCGGCGAAACGGTCGGCGCCGGCAAAAAGCAGCTTCTGCGCGGCCTCGACGGTGAGATAGTCCTTGGCGAGCACGCGCGTTTCGACGAGCGCCACCGGCGCCAGTGCGAGCAACGCCCAGTGGCGGGTCGGTCCCATCATTCACGCCCAGGTCAAAACGAGACGCCGACCTTAAGGCGCAAGCCGTTGGTCGTCACATCAGGTTCGAAGCTGCCCGGCGGCAACACGGGTTGCGGGCCATAGTCATTGGCACCGAAGCGCGTCAACCAGGTCAACGTCGCGAACCATTTGCCCTTGGCGAAATGCACCGTTGGACCGATGTAGTTGGCGCTTTCAGCGCGTTCGTCAAAGCCCAGACCCTCGAACTCGGTGACATAGCGATATTCGGCGCCGAGGAACCAGTTCGGCGCGACGCGATACGAAGCCCCCAGCAGCAACTGCAGTTCGGAGATTTTCTCGGTGCCGCCGGCGGCGATGACGTGCCCGGTCAGCGGGTCGGTGATATTGTCCTGATCCTCGACCACCCATTCGGCGACAGCGTTCGCCGCCAGCACAAGCCGACCATCCAGCAGGTTCTTCTGCGCCAGCAGCTTGAATTCGAACTCGGTTTCGTCGGGGGCGATGCTCGGCTCGGCATAGAGCGCCAGCCCGAAGCTGTCCTTGTAGGGGTTCATCAGCTGCCAGATCGCCTCGAACGAAAAGCCGTCGAACTTCAGCCCGGCATCGCCCGGGGTGGCAGTCTCGTTCTGATATTTGGTGTTGAGATAGCCCGCGACCTGAAAGCGGTCGGTAACGCCGAATTCGATTTCGGTGCGTAGCTGCAGTTCGTTGAAATGGCCGTTTTCCTGACCGATCTTGTCGGTCACCCATTGTTCGACCTCGACCGCACCCGCGGGCATCACCTCGGTGGTGTAGAGGTAGCCGAACAGCGCCTCGCTGGCGTGTGCCGGGCGCGCTGCCATGCTGGTTGCCGCGATGCCCGCTGCTGCCGCGACCGCCAGCGTGTTTCGAAATGCCATCAACTTCGCTATCCCTGATGCCCTGTTGTGGCTGACGCACTAATGCGAGCAATTATTAAACGCAACGCTATTGCGAATTATTATTGACCATTGTCACGACTAGACCCGTCGTCCGCGCGGCGCTAGAGCCGGCAGCCTGCAAACAAGGTGCCTGTCGATGCGATTTCTGATGCGGTCGAAAATTCACAATGCCACGGTCACCGAGGCGAATCTGGCCTATGTCGGATCGATCACCATCGATGCCGATTTGCTCGACCGCGTCGGGCTTTGGGTCGGCGAAAAGGTGCTGGTGGTTTCGAACACCAACGGCGCGCGGCTGGAGACCTATGTAATCGAAGGCAAGCGCGGCTCGGGCGCGATGTGCATGAACGGCGCCGCCGCGCACCTGATCGGCAAGGGCCACCAGATCATCGTCATGGGCTTCGAACTCACCGACAAGCCGGTCGCACCCAAGGTCATCCTGGTCGATGCCAACAATGCCTTCGTCCGCTCGCTGGTCGAAGAGGCCGGCGCGACGGTCTAGCCCTCGTCTGTTGCCGACAGCTCGACGGCGCGAACCAGCGCGTCGATGCGGCGGAACGGCCCCCACACGCGTGCCAGCGCGCTGGTGAGGATGGCGACGGGCAGCGCCAGATAATAACCGATGACCGCAAGCGTGCCCGCGACTCCGGCGATGCGGTTTTGCCAGATCGTTGTCACCGCGAGCCCGGCGACGGCAATCACCATCAACAGCACAACAATCCCGATGAGCCGTCGGTTGACGCGGTTGAATTCGCGCTCGAACTGGATGATCTCGTTTTGCAGCGCGCTGGCGGTGGCGGCGGCGGCCACGTTGTCGAGCCGCGCTGCAACCATCGTCGTGCGCAGCCGCAGCCCCGAAATCGCCGCTGAGGCAATGACCTGAATCGCGGCAACCGCCAGGAACAAATCGATCCCGAGCGCCTGGACATTGCCCAGCTGGGCATAGCTCAGCCCCGCCATCTGGGTGAACCAGTCCGCCACGACGCGAGCCTAGATCAATCCTGCCAGCGGGCTCGACGGATCGGCGTAACGCCGCTTCGCCATGCGGCCGGCGCGATACGCCAAGCGCCCGCTTTCGACCGCCAGTTTCATGGCGCGCGCCATCAGCAGCGGGTCCTTCGCCTCGGCAATCGCGGTGTTCATCAACACGCCGGCGCAGCCGAGTTCCATCGCCGCTGCCGCATCCGACGCGGTGCCGACGCCCGCATCGACCAGCACCGGCACCTTGGCACCTTCGATGATCATGCGAATCGTCACCGGGTTCTGGATGCCCAGCCCCGAGCCGATCAGCGAGCCGAGCGGCATGATCGCGCACGCACCAAGGTCTTCGAGCTTCTTCGCGGCGATGGGGTCATCGGCGCAGTATACCATGACGTCGAAGCCCTCCTTGACCAGTACTTCGGTGGCTTTCAGCGTTTCGGCCATGTCGGGATAGAGCGTCCGCGCCTCGCCGAGCACCTCGAGCTTGACGAGGTTCCAGCCGCCGGCCTCGCGCGCCAGGCGCAGCGTGCGGATCGCGTCATCGGCGGTGAAACATCCCGCCGTATTGGGCAGATAAGTGAACTGCGTGGGGTCGATGAAATCGGTGAGCATCGGCGCGCCGCGGTCGGTGACGTTGACGCGGCGCACCGCCACCGTGACGATTTCAGCGCCCGACGCTACGACCGCGGCGGCGTTGGTGGCATAGTCCTTGTATTTGCCGGTGCCGACGATCAGCCGCGACGTGAACTTGCGGCCGGCGACTTCCCAGCCGTCATCATCCTGGCCTCCGCCAACGAAATGCACGATCTCCAGCCGGTCGCCCTGCGCGAGCGCCACTTGGGCAAATGTCGAGCGTGGCACGATCTCGAGGTTGCGTTCGACGGCGACCTTGTCGCCCGGCAACGCCAGCTCGGCGAGCAAGCCCGCCACCGTCGTGCCCGCTGCCAGCTTGCGCGGTTCGCCGTTGATGCTGACTTCGATCATCCAAAAACTTTCCAATCGCGTGAGCGCCACATATAAGGGCTGCGACCACATCGTCCATAATCTATCGGGGGCAAACATGACCGACGCGGCCAATCTGGTGCTCGTCCTGAACGGCCCCAACCTCAATCTGCTCGGCACGCGCGAGCCCGAGGTCTACGGCCTCGACACGCTCGACGACATCGCGATGATGCTCGAAGACCGCGCCGGCGAGCTCGGGCTGACGATCGACCTGCGCCAGTCGAACCACGAAGGCCACCTGATCGACTGGCTGCACGAAGCGGCGTCGCGCGGCGTGCGTGCCGTCATCCTCAACGCCGGCGGCCTGACTCACACGTCGGTGGCGCTACACGACGCGATCAAGTCGATCACCGTGCCGGTTATCGAGGTCCATATCTCGAACCCGCACGCGCGCGAGGCGTTCCGCCACCACAGCTTCATCAGCCCGGTCGCCGCGGGGGTCATCTGCGGCTTCGGACCGCTCGGTTACCGGCTGGCGCTGGACGCCGCCGCGACGTTCTGACACATAGGCCCTCCAGCCCTTCCGGCCACCAGAGTTACGGGAACCAAGATGACGGCAGCAAAACCCCCTGCATCCAGTGCCATGCAAGTCGATACCAAGCTCGTCCGCGAGCTCGCGGCGCTGCTTGATTCGACGCATCTGAGCGAAATCGAAGTTCAGGACGGCGAACGCCGCATCCGTGTCGCGCGCCAGATGTCCGGCGCAGTCGCCGCAGCGCCCGTCGCCTATGCCGCCCCTGCCGCGCCCGCTGCCGCCGCGCCCGCCGAAGCCGCAGTCGATGACATTCGCAAGCACCCCGGCCTCGTCAAGTCGCCGATTGTCGGCACCGCCTATCTGACGCCAGAACCCGGCGCGCCGGCATTTGTCAGCGTCGGCGCCAGCGTCAAGGCCGGTGACACGCTGCTCATCATCGAAGCGATGAAGGTGATGAACACGATCACCGCGCCCAAGGCCGGCAAGGTCGCGCAGATCCTCGTCGGCAACGAAGCGCCGGTCGAATATGACCAGCCGCTGGTGGTGATCGAATAGTGGCCGACCCCAAGGCGCCGCGCCATATCGGCAAGATTCTCATCGCCAATCGCGGCGAAATCGCGCTGCGCATCCACCGCGCCTGCCGCGAACTCGGTATCAAGACCGTCGCGGTGCATTCGACCGCCGATGCCGATGCGATGCACGTGCGCCTCGCCGACGAAGCGATCTGCATCGGGCCGCCGTCGGCGACCGACAGCTACCTCAACGTCCCCAACATCATTTCGGCCGCCGAAATCGCGCAGGCCGACGCCATCCACCCCGGCTATGGATTCCTGAGCGAAAACGCGCGCTTCGCCGAAATCGTCGAGGAGCACAACATCGTCTGGATCGGCCCGACGGCCGACCATATCCGCCGCATGGGCGACAAGATCGAAGCCAAGCGCACGGCAGCGCAGCTCGGCCTGCCGCTGGTGCCGGGGTCCGACGGGCCGGTCGAAGGCGCCGCCGAAGGCATCGCGATCGCCGACAAGATTGGCTATCCGGTGCTGGTCAAGGCTGCATCGGGCGGTGGCGGTCGCGGCATGAAGGTCGTGCCCGACGCTGAATCGATGGGGCCGCTGATGGCGCAGGCACGCGCCGAAGCCAAGGCGGCGTTCGGCGACGACACCGTTTATATCGAAAAATACCTGTCCGAACCGCGCCACATCGAATTCCAGATTTTCGGCGACGGGCAGGGCGGCGCGATCCACCTCGGCGAGCGCGATTGCTCGCTGCAACGCCGCCACCAGAAGGTCCTCGAAGAGGCGCCAAGCCCGGCGCTCAGCGCCGAACAGCGGGCGCGCATGGGCGAAGTCGTCCGCCAGGCGGTCGCCAAGCTCGGCTACCGCGGCGCCGGCACGTTCGAGTTCCTGTACGAAAACGACGAGTTCTACTTCATCGAAATGAACACCCGCCTGCAGGTCGAACACCCGGTTACCGAAGCCATTACCGGCATCGATCTGGTGCGCGAACAGATCCGCGTCGCCTCGGGCCTGCCGCTGTCGGTCACCCAGGACCAGATTCGCTTCGAAGGCCATGCCATCGAATGCCGGATCAACGCCGAAGACCCCGCGACCTTTGCGCCGTCACCCGGCCGCGTCACCGATTATCATGCGCCCGGCGGGCTGCACGTCCGTGTCGATAGCGCGCTGTATGACGGCTACCGGATCCCGCCCTATTACGACAGCCTGATCTCCAAGCTGATCGTCTATGGCGCGACGCGCGAAGATGCCATCGCCCGGCTGCATCGTGCGCTCGAGGAATATGTCATCCATGGCCCCAAGACGACGATTCCGCTGCATCAGGCGCTGATCGAAGCCCCCGATTTCATCGCCGGCGACTATTCGATCAAGTGGCTCGAACGTTGGCTGGCGGCACGGGCCGACGCACAGGACTGATCGCGGCCGAGCGGGCAGCACTGAGCGCTTTTGGCCCGGTGATTTTTTGTTGACACTTGGCTGCCGATGGGCGCTCCTGTCGCCACGCACGTATCAAAGGGATTTGGCTATGG
>CALMPZ010000494.1 GCA_937871645.1 uncultured Polymorphobacter sp. | reverse complement strand
GTGCGCGGGCTGATCGAACAGCGCTTCGGCGCCCTGGCCTTCATGGAGAAGCTGCAGCGCCAGCCGCGCCAGGCGCTGCTGTCGCACAAGCTGCTCGAATGCGGCTTCTCGCCCGCGCTGGTGCGCAAGCTGGTCGAAGGGCTGCCCGCCGAGGGCGACGAGTCCGACTGGGCCTGCGGCGTGCTGCAACGCAACCTGCTGACCGGCGAGAACGACGCCGCGCTGGAAGACGTGGGCGGCGTGTACGCCCTGATCGGCCCCACCGGCGTGGCGGCCACCAGCAGAAACCCCTTGGCACGCGCGATCGAACCATAGGCCTTGAACGCATCGGGCGTCACGAACTCGACGACCTTGGCATGGCGCGGCGTCGGCTGCAGATACTGGCCCATCGTCAGGAAATCGATATCGGCCGAGCGCATATCGTCCATCACCTGATGGACTTCCATGCGCTCCTCACCCAGCCCGACCATGACACCTGACTTGGTGAAGATCGTCGGATCGAGCCGCTTGACGGTTTCGAGCAACCGCAGGCTGGCATAGTAGCGCGCGCCGGGGCGGATCGTCGGGTACAGCCGCGGCACGGTTTCAAGGTTGTGGTTATAGACATCGGGCCGCGCCGCGACGATCGCTTCGACCGCGGCGGCCGCCTTGTTGCGGAAATCGGGGGTCAGGATTTCAATCGTCGTGTTGGGCGCGCGCTTGCGGAGCTGCTGGATGACGCGGACGAATTGCCCGGCACCGCCGTCGGCCAAATCATCGCGGTCGACGCTGGTCACGACGATATGCTCAAGCCCCATCTCCGCGGCGGCTTCGGCGAGATGCTCGGGTTCAAGCAAATCGACCGGCTGCGGCATCCCGGTCTTGACGTTGCAGAACGCGCACGCCCGCGTGCAGGTATCGCCGAGGATCATCACCGTCGCATGCTTCTGCGACCAGCACTCGCCGATGTTGGGGCACGCGGCTTCCTCGCACACCGTCGTCAGCCCCTTGGCGCGCATCAGCCGGCGCGTTTCGGCAAACGCCGGCGACGTCGGCGCGCGCACGCGCAACCAGGCGGGCTTCGGGATACGCGGGGCCGGGGCTGTCTCACTCATGCGCGCGTCTTAGCGGCTGCAGCGCTGCGTGCCAACCGCAGAGGTGTCGCACACCGACGTTACCGATGCGACCAACCGCGCCCTAGACCGTCGCGCCCGCCACTGCTAGTCACGCACATTATGGCCAATTTCGACACACTCCTCGACGGTTTCCGGCGCTTCCGCAGCGGCGAGTATCAGGACCAGCGCCGGCGCTTCGATGCGCTGGCCACACAGGGGCAATCGCCCAAGGTGATGATCATTGCGTGCAGCGACAGCCGCGTCGACCCGACCCGGCTGTTCGACTTCGAGCCCGGCCAGGTCTTCGTCATGCGCAATGTCGCCAATCTGGTGCCGCCCTATGAAACCACCGCCGGCTTTCACGGCGCCTCGGCCGCCATCGAATTCGCCGTCACCCAGCTCGAAGTCGAGGATCTGGTGGTGCTCGGCCACGCCCAGTGCGGCGGCATCAACGCCTCGCTGACCGGCAAGTTCGGCGGCGCCAAGCTTGGCGAAGGCGGCTTCATCGACCATTGGATGGAAATGATCGCGCCCGCGCGGGACGAGGTCATCGCCGCCTCCGCCAGCCACCCCGACATCGACAAGCAGCAAGTCCTCGAACTCGCGGCAATCCGCTTGAGCCTCGACAATCTGCGCAGCTTTCCGTTTGTCGCCAAGCGGTTGGCTGCCGGCACGCTGCGCCTGCGTGGCGCCTATTTCGGCATCGCCGACGGCATCTTGCGCGTGCTCGACGAGGACACCGGGCGGTTTGAACCGGTGCCGGTGAGTTAAGGGCCTCCGGCGGGCAGGCCTGAGGCCTGCACCCGATTATTTGGCGCTCTTCAAATGGGTGCAGGAGTCACCCCTGCCCGCCGGAGGCTCTTAACCTCTAG
>CALMPZ010000493.1 GCA_937871645.1 uncultured Polymorphobacter sp. | reverse complement strand
GGCGAGCGCGCTGGTGCGCGACCTCGTCGATACGCCGGCGGCCGACATGGGCCCCGATGCGATTGCGGCTGCCGTGCAGGAACAGGCGCGGTTGTTCGGCGCCGAAGTGCGCGTGACGGTCGGCGAGGCGCTGTTGCCGGCCAGTGGCGACGCGGGTTTTCCGATGGTGCATGCCGTCGGGCGCGCGGCGGCGACCCAGCCGCGGTTGATCGATTTGCGCTGGGGCAATCCCGCGCACCCCAAGCTGACGTTGGTCGGCAAGGGCGTCAGCTTCGATTCGGGCGGGCTCGACATCAAGGGCGCGTCGGGCATGGCGCTGATGAAGAAGGACATGGGCGGCGCGGCGCACGCGCTGGCACTCGCCCGGCTGGTGATGCAGGCGCGGCTGCCGGTCTGCCTGCGACTGATCATACCGGCGGTCGAGAATGCGATTTCGGGCAATGCTTTCCGCCCCGGCGATATCTTGACGGCGCGCAGCGGATTGCGCGTCGAAATCGGCAATACCGATGCCGAAGGTCGGTTGATTCTTGCCGACGCGTTGACCCTGGCGTGCGAAGAAACTCCGGATTTGCTGCTCGATTTCGCGACGCTGACCGGTGCGGCGCGCGTCGCGCTCGGCCCCGAACTGCCGGCGCTGTTCAGCCATGACGACGCACTGGCGGCGGCGCTGACCGCTGCCGGCACCGCGGCGGGCGACCCGCTGTGGCGGCTGCCGCTATGGGCGCCCTACAGCGACATGCTCAAATCGACCATCGCCGACATCAACAACGCCGGCGAGGGTGGATTCGCCGGCGCCGTCACTGCGGCACTGTTCCTCGACCGCTTCGTCGACAAGGGCGTGCGCTGGGCGCATTTTGATCTGTTCGCGTGGAATCCTTCGGCGAAGCCCGGACGCCCCAAAGGCGGTGCCGCCATGACGCTGGCAGCGAATTTTGTAACCGTAACGAAACTGTTTTCCTCGCAATAATCCACATTTCGTGTATAGTTTTGTTGCTCCGGTTGCGCCGTTAGCATTAGAAGTGCGCGTTGACGACCGTGCGTGCATTGGAAATGACAATGGAGAACATCGACCCCAGCACCGAAGCCGTGGTGCCACTGGCCAATTGGCTCAGTGTACTGGCCGGTTATGTTGCTTCGGGGCATCCTGACCTCACCAACCGTCAGATGGCGCTGTTGCTGCTGGTTTATCTCGACCCTGGCCCGCACACGGTACGCGGCATTGCTGCCCGCGTGCATGTTTCGAAGCCTGTCGTCACGCGCATATTATATGCATTGAGGGGGCGGGGATATGTCAAGAGA
>CALMPZ010000492.1 GCA_937871645.1 uncultured Polymorphobacter sp. | reverse complement strand
CGCTGCTCGCGGTCGCCGGCCCGACATTTCGCCTCGGCGAGGGCGCGTGCATCGGCATCAAGACCTCGGTGGTTTTCGAAGCCGCGCTGAAACAGCCCAAAGCTGCGGACGCGCCGCACCGGATTCGCGCGCTGCAGGTCTATTTCAACGGCAAGCCGACCCCGGCGGTTCTGACGATCGACCTCGATGCGCCGCCCGAGACGTCGCGCAACTGGGCCGGTTGGCAATGGGAGAAGGTCGAGCTGCGGCCGATGGCGATTGCCGACTCGCCGGCGGCCAAGCCGTGGCGCGATCTGGTGGCCGCCACCGGCCCGGCGTGGCGCCGCGATGTGCTGATCGGCGTGGCGGCCAAGCCCGTAGCCGGCGCGGCACCGGCGCCGCGCCCCGAACTGCAGGCGCTGCAAGCCGCCAAGCTCGAAGTCGTCAATGCGCCGCTGGCGCTGCTCGGTATCGGCGGGCTGCTGCTGATCGCCGCGAGCATCGTCACCGGCTGCTGGAACACCGGACTGCTGCGCGACCGCACGCCGCTGGCGGCGGGCAACGACAATCCGCCGTTCAGCCTGGGGCGCGCGCAGTTGGCGTTCTGGCTGCTGCTCAGCGTCGTCGGTTTCGGCGCGATCTGGATGACGACGGGCGCGCGCACCGGCATCATGACCGGCGGCATGCTGACCTTGCTCGGCATCGCCGCCGGCAGCGGTCTGGCGGCGCGGCTGATCGATGCCGGCACGCCGGCACCGGCCGACGCCAAATCCGACGGTTTCCTGCTCGACATCATTTCCGAAGGCTATGGCTCGACACGCACCGTTGCGGTGCACCGCATCCAGATGGTGGCGTGGACGCTGATCCTGGGCACCATCTTCGTCTGGACGGTGTTCACCAGCTTCGAATTCCCCGAATTCGATACCAATCTGCTGCTGCTGATGGGGATCAGCAGCGGCACCTACCTCGGCTTCAAATTCCCCGAAAAGGGCGCGGCCTAGACCGCGCCCTGCGAGGTTGCGGTCAGCTGCCAGCCTTGACGGGCTTGGGGAATACCCATTTGCCCGACAACAGCGCCTGCTGCGGCCGGTACAGCCGGACGATATAGTTCCAGCCCGGCATCGTGCGCAGATAGTTTGGCGCTTTGGGGTCGCCGCCGAAATGGATGGTCATCGAGCCATCGGGGTTTTTCTTGCCGGTGACATTGTTGAGCGACGCCTGATCCGCCGGGGCTTCGTAATAGCCCCTGTCATTGTAGACGGTGACCGACCAGAAGCCATCGACGGGCACCGGCGGCACCGTCATCACATAGGCGGTCTTGCCGTCATTGTCGGGCACCTTTTCGATCAGGTATTTGGCGTCCTGAACGGGGTTGCCGCCCCAGCCGGCAGCGGTTCCGATCAGGTGGCGCACCGGATTGACCTTGTCCTTGGGGCCGAACATGCCGCTTCTGTCGGGCGTCGCGGTGAACAGCGACGCGATCTGTGCCGAAAGCGCGGCGCGCTGCGCTTCATCCCAGTCGGGAATGACGAAGCTGCCGGGATTGGCCTGGATGACCTTGATGCCGTCCTGCGCGGCGTGGCCGGCCTTCATGTCGGCGGGGCTGCCCGGGTCCATGAAGGTGCGGAAGCCGACCGCAACATAGCGCGTGCCCATGTTCTCCTTGGTCAGCGTGTAGCTGCCCGGCGCATAGGCGACGATCGGCAGGTAGTGATCCTCGTTGATGACGATCATCGACTGGAAGCGGTTGCCGGTATCGGGCTTGACGATCGTTACCGGCGAGGTCAGGCCAAAGACTGCGAAGCTGTACGGCGTGTCGCGGTTCATGCGGATGACCGTCTGCTTGTCGACCGCCGGTGCATCACGGTCATGACAGAATTTGGCGAAGCA
>CALMPZ010000491.1 GCA_937871645.1 uncultured Polymorphobacter sp. | reverse complement strand
CGTTGCGGATCGACGCTGAGCGCGGCGGCAGTGGTGTTGGTGGCGATGAAGCCATAGGATGCCAGCGCCGCGAACAACACCGCGAGCAGCAGCCAGCGCCCACCTAGCCCGCTAAACACAACCCCAAGCAACACGATGCCGGTAACGACGCCGATAGCGCTCGCGACGTACAGGATGCGCATCGACGGGATGTGATCGAGCAGCATCCGGTTGACCTGCCCCGAGCCGATGACCGCCACCGCGAGCAGTGCGAACAGCCAGCCGAACTGCGCGATGTCAAAGCCGAGTTGGTCGATCAGCAAGTCGGGGGCGTTCGAAATATAGGTGAACAGCGTCGCGCCGTTGAACGCACCCGTCAGCAGAAAGCCGAGAAAGCGCGGGTTGCGCAGCATCGCGGCGTAGCTCAGCCCGACATGTTCGTTCCGCGCCAGTTCGGCGGTCGCCGCCGAGCGGCTTTCGGGGAGCCACAGCGCCACGGCGACGAACGTCGCGACACCGAACGCCGCGAGCGCGCCGAAGATGCCGCGCCAGCCGGCCCAGCCGACCAACCAGCCGCCGAGCGTCGGCGCCAGAATCGGAGCAACACCGAGCACCAGCATCAGCAACGAGAAGATCCGCGCCGAATCCTGATGATCGAAGCGGTCGCGGACAATCGCGCGCGCCAGCACCACCCCCGAGCACGCCCCGAGTGCCTGGACGAAGCGCCCGGCGACGAGCCACTCGATCGACGGCGCCAGTGCGCAGAGCAGCGACGCCGCGACATAGACAGCTGCACCGAACAGCAGCAGCGGCCGCCGCCCGATGCGGTCGGACAATGGCCCATAGATCATCTGGCCGAGCGCCATGCCGATGAAGAATGCCGCCATCGTGTGCTGCACCGCGCCGCTGTCGACACCGAGACTGCGGCCGATGGCGGGCATCCCCGGCAGATACAGATCGATCGTCACCGCGCCATAGGCGGTCAGCGTGCCGAGCAGCAGCAGCGTGGCCTTGGTCGGGTGCGGGCGGGCAGGCTCGGTTGCAGGATTTGGGGTGTCGGACATGGCGGTTGGCGGTCAATCTGATAGATGGCGAGGAAGGAAATGCACGCCGCCACATATTGAGTCGGTTGCAAGCGGCGGAAAATCGGCTAACGCTTACGTAAACCAATTGGGGAGTTGAACAATGACGGCAATCAATGCGGTAATGGATTTGACGCGCGACGGCGAAGTGGCGGTGCTGACGCTCAATTCGCCGCCCGTCAATGCGCTTTCGGCGCCGGTGCGCGACGGGCTGGCACTTGGCATCGCTGCCGCGGGTGCGGACCCCGAGGTCAAGGCCATCGTGCTGATCTGCGCCGGCCGCACCTTCATCGCCGGTGCCGACATCACCGAGTTCGGCAAGCCGGCGGTTGCCAGCGCCAGCCTGTTCGACGTCCAGACGGCGATGGAACACAGCAAGAAGCCGATCATCGCCGCCATCCACGGCACCGCGCTCGGCGGCGGGCTCGAAGTCGCGCTGACCTGCCATTACCGCATTGCTGCGGCTTCGGCCAAGTGCGGCCTGCCCGAAGTCAAGCTCGGCCTGCTGCCCGGTGCCGGTGGCACGCAGCGGCTGCCGCGCCTTGTCGGCCCCGAAATCGCGCTCGACCTGGTGACCAGCGGCCGCCATGTCGGTGCCAAGGAAGCGCTCAAGATGGGCGTGTTCGACGAGGTCGTCGCCGATGACCAACTGCTGCCCGGCGCCGTCGCCATGGCGCGCAAGGCGATTGCTGAAAAATGGCCGTTGCGTCTCGCCCGCGACGTCAACGACAAGGTCGATGCCGCACGCCCCAATTCGGCCAAGCTGTTCGCCGACTTCCGCGCCAAGAACGCCAAGCTGCTGCGCGGCTTCGAAGCCCCCGAAGCCAATATCCAGTGCATCGAAGCTGCGGTGAACCTGCCCTTCGACGAAGGCATCAAGGTCGAGCGCGCGCTGTTCGTGCCGCTGATGCAGGGCCTGCAGTCGCGCGCCCAGCGCTATGTGTTCTTCGCCGAACGCATGGCCGCCAAGGTCGAAGGCCTGCCGGCTGACGCGCAGCTGCTGCCGGTCAAGTCGGTCGGCATCATCGGCGCCGGCACGATGGGTGGCGGCATCGCCATGAACTTCCTCAATGTCGGCATCCCCGTCACCATCGTCGAAATGAAGGAAGAAGCGCTGACGCGCGGCATCGGCGTTATCCGCAAAAATTATGAGAACACCGCCGCCAAGGGCAAGCTGACCGCCGCCGATGTCGAAACGCGCATGGGGCTGCTCAAGGGCTCGCTCGATCTCGCCGATCTGGGCCAGGCCGACCTGATCATCGAAGCGGTGTTCGAAAACATGGACATCAAGAAGGAGCTGTTCGCCAAGCTCGACGGTGTCGCCAAGCCCGGCGCCATCCTCGCGTCGAACACCTCGTACCTCAACGTCGATGAAATCGCTGCGGCGACCAAGCGGCCGGGGTCGGTTGTCGGCATGCACTTCTTCTCGCCGGCGAACGTCATGCGGCTGCTCGAAGTCGTCAACGGCGCCAAGACCGAACCCGCCGTGCTCGCCACGGTCATGGGCATCGGCAAGAAGATCGGCAAGATCGCCGTCGTGTCGGGCGTCTGCCACGGCTTCATCGGCAACCGCATGCTGAGCTTCCGCCAGCAGCAGGCGCAGAAGCTGATCCTGGAGGGTGCATTGCCGTCGGATGTCGACCGCGTGCTCTATGACTTCGGTTTCCCGATGGGGCCGTTCCAGATGAGCGACCTCGCCGGGCTCGACATCGGCTGGAACGCCGCGACGTCGAAGGGCGAAACCATCCGCGACCGCATGTGCGAAGCCGGGATGCGCGGCCAGAAAAACGGCAAGGGCTTCTACAATTACGACGCACAGCGCAATCGCACGCCGTCGCCCGAAACCGAAAAGATCATCCTCGACTACGCCGCCGAACGCGGCATCAACCGCCGGTCGATCGACGATGAAGAAATCCTCGAACGCTGCCTGCTGCCGATGGTCAACGAAGGCGCCAAGATCCTCGAAGAGAAGATGGCGCAGCGCGCGTCGGACATCGATATCGTCTGGATCAACGGCTATGGCTGGCCGGTCTATCATGGCGGGCCGATGTTCTGGGCCGACCATTACGGGCTGGCGAAGGTTGTCGAGCGCCTCAAGCACTATGGCATCACGCCGGCACCGCTGCTCGAAAAGCTGGCGGCGAGCGGGCAGACCTTCACCGGCCAATAACGCCGGTCAAATTGGCGATGCCGCGCGGCTTCAGGCGCGCGGCATCGACACCAGCCGCGCGATGATGATCGCCGGATACAACTGGCCGATCAGCGCTTCAAGCGACGCCAGCGAGCGCGCAAGGCGGCTGACCGGCAGGATGTCGCCGTAGCCGACGGTGGTCAGCGTCACGAAGCTGAAGTAGATCCAGTTGGTGATCGGCACCGACACGTCGACGGCCTGGGTGAACGCACCCGGGTGGCGCGTGGCGATCGCCAGATACCCGATCCCCCAGATCATGCCGATCAGCAGGTAGAGGATAACTGTCCCGACGACACGTTCGCTGAGGTCGGTGGTGCGGCTGAAGACGTTGATCGCCACGGCGGTTGCCAGCACCAGCAGCGTGATCAGCACCGAAGCTTCGCGCACCAGCGGCAGCAACTCCCCCGCCAAAATCCATTCGGACCAGCGCAGGCCGAGCGCCAAGAACGCCAGCACCGCGAGCACGAGCATCAGCCGACGGTTGGCCGACACCGCGAGCGTTCCGGTGATGAGCACGCAGGTCAGCAGGATGTCGACAAGCAGCTTGGCCTGAAACGCCGTCTGCACCGCCGCCGGCAAGGCGAACGCCAGCAGCAGCAGCAGAATCAGCAAGACCGTCAGCATGCGTTCGCGAAACGCCGCCGATACCCGTTGCTGCGCGCCCCGCAGCCGCGCGCGCGCTGCGCGGGCTTCCGGCAGCGCCGCGTGGTGTTCGGCCGTTGGCGGTGTCATGGCATCGCATCCCCTTGCGCGGCAATTTGCGACGTTGCGGCGCCACGCGCAACCGGCAGATACGACAAAACCGGCGTGGCACTGTAACCTTGGGCGCGCCGCCAACGTATTAACCGTCATAGCCCCCCCCGCGGAGAGTATCCGGTGCCCGAACTGACGATATCGCGCCGCAACCTGATAGCCGGCAGTGCCGCCGCTGCCGGCGTCGCCTTGCTGTTCAACCTGCAGGGCCGCGCCGGGGCCGCAACCGCGCCGCCAGGACCGTTCAAGGTCAGCTACACGCCGGCGCAGTGGCGCGCGCGGCTGTCGCCGGCGGCCTATTATGTGCTGCGCGAGGAAGGCACCGAACGCGCCGGTACCAGCCCGCTCAACAACGAACATCGCGCCGGCACCTTCGTC
>CALMPZ010000490.1 GCA_937871645.1 uncultured Polymorphobacter sp. | reverse complement strand
CGCGCCAGCGCCGGCGCACCGATGAGGAGGGCCGCCAGCGCGACGCCGGCAATCAAACCGCTGCGGCGCATCACAGCTTGCCCGCTGCCTGATAGGTCGAAATGTTCGGATTGGCCTTGCACACCTTGGCGAGCGCTGCGGTGTTCTTGGTGATCCAGTCCTTGGTCAGCGCGACCTTCGACAGGTCGGCGCCCGACTTGCCGGTGACATAGCCGTGCGTCCACACCACCAGCATGAACACGTCGCGCTGCGCGCGCGTCGCCTGGCTCTGGCGGTCCGACGTCGGGTTGGTGCCCGGATTGGCGACCGCGAGCATCGACACGAACTCGCCGCAGCTGGTGCCGAGCAAGTCGGTGTTCGGCGTCATCGGCGGCGCCGTCGGTGCGGCGGTGGCCTGCGGGCCGACGCCCGGCAAGGTCGGCGCGTCAGCCACCTGCGCGGCGGTTTGGGCCAGCGCGGGCACGGCCAGCGCGATCAGCGGCGCGAGCAGGCCGGCGCGAAGAATGTTTGAAAACGACATGCAGATCTCCGGTTATCAAGACTACAGGACGCTACCACGGCGCCAGCAACTTTGAACTAAGGATAAATACGCAGCGCCGGCGCGTTCACTCGCTCCAGTCGAGCCCCATGCCCTTGTAGACGTCGCGGTCCTCGGACCAGTCGGGCTTGACCTTGACGTGCAGGAACAGGTGGATCTTGCGGCCGGTCAGCGTGGCGATTTCAGCGCGCGCCACGGAGCCGATTTCCTTCAACCGCGCGCCGCCCTTGCCGAGCACGATGGCCTTCTGGCTGTCGCGCTCGATCAGGATCTGCTGGTGAATGACCGTCGAGCCGTCCTTGCGGTCTTCCCATTTCTCGGTCTCGACCGCTGCCGAATAGGGCAGCTCGGCGTGGAGCTGGCGGTAGAGCTGCTCGCGGGTGATTTCCGCCGCCATCAGGCGGGTGGTGGCGTCGCTGACCTGGTCTTCGGGGAAGTGCCACGGGCTCAGCGGCAGCTTGGCCGACAGCGCCGCCTTGAGCTCGGGCACGCCGTCGCCGGTTTCGGCGGCGATGAAGAAGGTTTCGTCGAAGTGCGCGATGCTGGCGGCGTGCGTTGCGAGGTCGAGCAGCTTGCCCTTGTTGGTGATGTCGACCTTGTTGAGCACCAGCAGCTTGGGCTCCTTGCGCGTCGCCATCGCCTCGAGGATGGCGGCGGCATCGGTGCGGAAGCCCGTCTTGGCATCGACGACAAAGGCGATGACATCGGCACCGCTGGCACCTTCCCAGGCGGCACGCACCATCGCGCGGTCAAGCCGGCGACGCGGCGCGAAAATGCCCGGCGTGTCGATCAGCAGCAGCTGGGCGTCACCGTCAACGGCAATGCCCATCAGCCGCGTGCGGGTGGTCTGCACCTTGTTCGACACGATCGCGACCTTCTGGCCGACGAGCGCGTTGACGAGTGTCGACTTGCCGGCGTTCGGCGCGCCGACAACGGCCACCGTGCCGCAACGTTGGGGGTTGGTCATCGCGCGGGTGTTCCTTCACTGACCGCGGCGAGCATCGCCACCGCGGCGGCCTTCTCGGCCTCTTGCTTGCTGCTGCCGCTGGCATCGACGGGGTCGCGGCCACGGATGCTGACCGCGACGCGGAAGCGCGGCGCATGGTCGGGGCCTTCGCGGCGCATGACGGTGTAGGTCGGGATCGGCAGTCCCTGGCGCTGCGCCCATTCCTGCAGCGCCGATTTGGGATCCTTGGGCGCGCGCGTCGCGGTATCGACCATCGGGCCCCAGTGGCGGCGCACGAAGCTTTCCGCCGCCGCCCAGCCGCCATCGACATACAGCGCGCCGATCAGCGCCTCGGTCATGTCGCCGAGGACGTTTTCGGACATGGCGACATGCGCGTTGCGCGCCGCGCGGTCCATGAACAGGTGCGCGCCGACATCGATGCGCCGCGCCACTTCGGCGCAGCTGCCGCGGTCGACCAGTGCCGCAAAGCGCCGCGCCAGCTTGCCCTCGACTTCGGCAAAGTCCTTGTAGAGCCACGCCGCGACGATGGCGCCGAGGATGCGGTCGCCGAGAAACTCAAGCCGTTCATAGCTTTCGCCGGGGTGGCTCGAATGCGTCAGCGCGATGCGCAACAGGCTGGCATCGGCAAAGTCATGGCCGAGCGCGCTGCGGCTCCACGCGGCGAGCGTTTCCTCCGCCGTGCCGGTTGCGGGCTTCAGCGTCCGGCTCAAAACTGCGCCCCTATGCGGTCGGTGCGGATGGCCGCGCCCCAGTGCGCCGGTGACAGCCGCAACTTGGCGGCATCGACCGAGAAGAATACCCGGTCGGCGCGCCCGACAAGGTTGACCGCAGGCACCATGCCGACGCCGCCGTCGATCAGCGCCAGCCGGCTGTCGGCGCTGTTGTCGCGGTTATCGCCGAGCATGAAATAATGATCGGGCGGCACAACGACCGGCCCGAAATCGTCGAGCGGTGTCGTGCCGGCACTGTGCGTCACGACATAGCTGCGCCCCGCCAGCGTTTCGCGGAAGCGGTGCTGCGCCGCCGTGCCGGTCCCGGCTGCGCGCGGCACCGCGATGCCGTTGAGCACCAACTGCCCGCGCGTGAGCGCCACAGTGTCACCGGGCAGGCCGATGACGCGCTTGATGAAATCGGTGCGATTGTCGGCGGGCGACTTGAACACCACGACATCGCCGCGCTTTGCCATGCGGTCGGCGGGCAGGCGTCCATCGAACAGCGGCAGCGCCAGCGGCAGCGAATAGCGGCTGTAGCCATAGGGCCATTTGGCGACGAACAGATAGTCGCCGACCAGCAGGCCGGGCTGCATCGACGGCGAGGTGATGGTGAACGGCTCGAACACCAGGCTGCGCAGCGTCAGCGCCAGCAGCAGCGCCCCGCCGATGACTTTGGTGACGCCGCCCAGTCGCTGACGCAGCGCCTCGGCGCGCAGTTCATGGCGCGCGCGCGCGTCCTCGATATCGGCGGGGGTGCGATAAAGCCGGGCATCGGCCGGTTGGGGCTTGGTCATCGCGCGGGTCCGTGGATCATGCAACGCCCGCATGGCGCGCCGGCGCGGTCGAAGTCAAGTTTTGGCCCCATGCCGCACGACGGAATATCTGTCGCGGCGCCACAAGTGCGGGTGACGACCGCCGCCGGTTGATGCTACCACCGCGCCAGCGATGGAGCCCTTGATGACCGCGACCAAGCCGACCGCCGACCGCCTGCACGCTGCCAAAGCGGCGCTGGCGAGGCATGCCGAAAGTGTGGCCGCCACGTCGCTGATGCAGATGTTCGACGATCACAAAGGTCGCCTTGCCGAATTGTCGCTCAATGTTGCCGGACTCCATGGCGACTTTTCCAAGCTCGCGGTCGATGCACCGGCGCTGGCGCTGCTCGGCGACCTCGCGGCCGCCGCCGACCTTGATGGCTGGAAGGCGCGGCTGTTCGCCGGTGAAGTCGTCAACCCCAGCGAGCGCCGCGCCGCAACGCACATGGCCGAGCGCGGCGTCGGCGCGGCGGGTGACGTCGCGGCGGCAGCCGTGGGACAAACCAAGATGCGCGCACTGGTCGAACGCGTCCGCGCCTCCGACGTGCGCCACATCATCCACATCGGCATCGGCGGCTCGGCGCTCGGCCCGGCACTCTTGCTCGACGCGCTGGGTGATGGCGGTGACGGGCCAGCCTGCCATGTCGTCGCCAACATCGACGGCGTCGCGCTGCAACGCGTGCTGGCGCAGTGCGACCCGGCGTCGACGCTGCTGGTGCTGGTGTCAAAGACCTTCACGACGCTCGAAACGATGACCAACGCCGCCTCGGCGCTCGACTGGCTGGCGGCGGGCGGTATCGTCGAACCCCGGTCGCGCTGCATCGCCGTCACCGCCGCACCCGCACGTGCCGCCGCATACGGCATCACGCACGAAAACATCCTGCCGTTCGCCGAAACCGTCGGCGGGCGCTATTCGCTGTGGTCGGCGGTCGGCCTGCCGCTGGCGCTGCGCTGCGGCTGGGAAACTTTCGCGGCGCTGCTGGACGGTGCCGCCGCCATCGACCGGCATTTCCGCGACACGCAGTTCGGCGCCAATTTGCCGGCACTCGCCGGGGCGCTCGATGTCTGGGCCGCGAGCTTCCAGAGCGTTCCGACGCGCGCGATATTCGCCTATGACCAGCGTCTCGCGCTGCTGCCCACCTATCTCCAGCAGCTCGAGATGGAGAGCAACGGCAAGCGCGTCACCCGCGACGGCGCGCCGCTCGACCTCGCATCCGCCGCCGTCACCTGGGGCGGCACCGGCACCGACGCGCAGCATGCGGTGTTCCAGCTGCTGCACCAGGGTACGCAGGCGATCGTCACCGAATTCGTCGCGGTCATCGAAGCCGGCGACCACCTCGCGCCGACGCACCACCGCCAGCTGCTCGGCAATTGCTTTGCGCAGGGCGCGGCGCTGATGCGCGGCCGCAGCTTCGATGCCGCGCTGGCGCTGTCGGGCGGCGATCCGGTACTGGCCGCCGCCAAGACCTTCCCCGGCAACCGGCCTTCCGCAACGCTGCTGCTCGACCGGCTCGATGCCGCGACCTTGGGCGCGCTGCTGGCGTTTTACGAACACCGCACCTTCACCGCCGCGACGCTGCTCGGCATCAATCCGTTCGACCAATGGGGCGTCGAACTCGGCAAGGAAATGGCCGGGCAAATCGAAACCGGTGGCAGCTTCGATGCCTCGACCGCCGCTTTGATGGCACGCGCCGGGCTGTAACGCCAGCACTGGACTTGCCGCCCGAAAGGCGTAGCCTGTCGGCATTGCAGCTGTCGGGGGACGGGTTGGTGCACTTGCTTCGAAGTCTGGCAATGGGCGCGCTGGCGCTGCTCACCTCGTGCTCCACCGTGCCGCGCGAGCCGGCAATCAGCCTCGCCAGCGCCGGCCAGCAAGTCAGCACCAGCGCGCATGCCTCGATCGCCGGACTGGCCGCCACCGTCGATGCCAATGCCCAGCTATTGCTCGTCGAAAACGCCATCAGCAATCAGCAGGTCGAGTCGATGGACGACGAGACCAACGCGGCGCTGTTCAAGTCCTCGCTGCGCCTGTCGCAGCTCATCCAGTTGCGCGCACAGGCACTGGCGGGGCTGGCGGCGGCGTATCGCGCGCTCGAAGACGACGCGCGCTACGACGAACCCGGCGCGGTCGCGCCCGCGGTCGATGCGCTGGCCAGGCAGGCGACGGCGTTCGCCACGGGCATGGCCGCGGCGTCGGCGGCGCTGTTCG
>CALMPZ010000489.1 GCA_937871645.1 uncultured Polymorphobacter sp. | reverse complement strand
TGCCGGCGAGCCAGGCCTCGATGCGGCCACCCGCTAGACCGAGCAGCGGTGCCAGCGCCAGGCCCAGCGCAATCACGAGCAGCGCCAGTTCGACCAGCGGCCCGGCAATCGCGCCCGCTGCAACCGCCGCCGCCAGCACCACCAGCCCGGTTTCGGACGGTGCCGCGAGCAGCAGTGCGACATGCGCGGCGACACCGTTGCTGCGGCCACGCAGCTTGAGCCACGCCGCGATGACCAGCACCTTGATAGCCACAACAGCCGCGACCGCGCCGACCACCAGCCACGGCTGCGCGGCAATCGCGCCGAGGTCGAGCCGCATGCCGGTGTAAACCAGGAACAGCCCGAGCAGCAGGCCCTGGAACGGCGCGATCGTCGCTTCGATCTGGCGGCGATACTCGGTTTCCGCCAGCATGATGCCCGCCGCGAGCGCGCCGATGACCGGCGACAGCCCGACGCTGGCCGTCACCGCCGCGGCGCCGATGATGACCACCAGTGCCGCCGCCAGAAACAGTTCGTGGCTGCGCGTGCGTGCCGCCTGCAGGAACAGCGGCCGCAGCGCGAATTTGCCGATGATGACGATCGCGGCAATCGCCAGCACGCCGCGCAGCAGCGTGACGCCGAACCCGTCGGGGGCAGAGCTGGCGGCAATCAACAGCAGGATCGGCGCAATGGCGATATCCTGGAACAGCAGCATGGCAAAGGCATCGCGACCGGCGTGACTGGACAGGCGGCCTTGCGAAATCAGCAACTGCAGCCCCACCGCGGTCGACGACAGCGCCAGCGCAAATGCCAGCGACGCTGCTGCAACCGGGGCGATGCCGGCGACCAGCAAGACGAGAAGCAACGCGGCCGCGCAGAGCAATAGCTGCGGCAGGCCGAGTGTCAGCAGGTAACGCTGCAGCGTCTGCAGCCGCTCTGTCGACAGTTCGAGCCCGAGCGCGAACAGCAGCATTGCGACCCCGATTTCGGCGAGCGGTTCAAGCGCGTGCGGGTCGGTAATCGCCAGTCCGCGCAGCCAGCCGGGCAATTCGGTCGCGCCGCCGATGCCGTGCGGGCCGACGACGATGCCGACCAGGATGAAGCCGATGACCGGGCTGATGCGTAACGTCGCGAACGCCGGAATGACCAATCCGGCCGCGGCGAGCAGGATGAGAGCATCGTGGAGTCCGGGGCTGGCAAAGGGTGCAGTCATGGCGCCAAACTCGCACGAAGCCGGCGCATGTCAAAGCCGCCAAGCTGGCACATGCGAAAATTGCTTTGCAATGACCCCGCCATCGCTGCCATCTGGCGCCATGGCTACCGGATTGATTGCACTGCTCGACGATATTGCCGCGATCGCCAAGGTCGCGGCGGCGTCGCTCGATGACACCGCCGCGGCGGCGACCAAGGCCAGTGCCAAGGCAGCGGGCGTCGTCATCGATGATACCGCCGTCACGCCGCGCTATGTGACGGGCTTCAGCCCGGCGCGCGAATTGCCGATTGTCGGCAAGATCGCCATGGGCAGCGTCCGCAACAAACTGCTCTATCTGTTGCCCGGCGCGATGGCGCTGAGCGCGCTGGCACCCTGGGCGATCACGCCGCTGCTGATGATGGGTGGCGCGTATCTGACCTATGAAGGCGCCGAAAAGCTCTACGAAGCGTGGTTCCCGCATGAACCCGAGGAACTGGCGCCGGGCGATTCGCTCGAAATCGATGCCGTGGCGATGGAAAAGGACATGGTCGGCGGCGCCATCCGCACCGACCTCATCCTGTCGGCGGAGATCATGGCGATCACGCTGGCCAGCGTCGCCGACCGCAACTTTGTCGAGCGCGCCGTGGTGCTCGCCATCGTCGGTGTCGGCATTACTGCGCTGGTTTACGGCGCGGTCGCGTTGATCGTGAAGGCCGATGACGTCGGCTATGCGCTGGCCAAGCGCCCGGGGCGCGCGGCGGCACCGGGGCGGGTGTTCGGCCGGGCGCTGGTGCGGTTCATGCCGGGCTCGCTGCGCGTTCTCGCCGGTGTCGGCACCGCTGCGATGCTGTGGGTCGGCGGCGGCATCGTGCTGCACGGGATGGAAGAATTCGGCCTCAATGAACCCGCGCACAGCATCCATGCGCTCGCCGCCGCGTCGGGCGCGGCAGTGCCGTTCGCCAGCGCCGCAGTCGAATGGCTGGTCGGTGCCGCCGGCGCCGGGGTGTTCGGGCTGGTGCTGGGGGGCGTGATTGTCGCAGCGCTGCACTTCATGCCGCGCCGCACTGCTGCGGCGCATTGATCGACGTCGACGAACTGGCAGCACTGCTGCACGCGGCCGCACGCGACGCAACACCGGTCACCTATGCCGAGGTGCTCAACAGTTTCGGCTTCGCCTTCACCCGCCCCAAGATGCGCGCCCTGTGCGCGCTGCTCGGCGATGTCGATGCACTCGAACGCGGCGCCGGCCGCCCCGAACTCGCGGTGCTGGTGGTGCGCGCGTCGGACGGACTGCCGGGGCAGGGCTGGTGGATCGCCGAACTTGCGCGCGGCAGCGATTATGACGGGCTGTGGAACGGGCCGACAGCGGCGGCGTACATTCGCGCGCGCCATGCCGGGGTGTTCAGCTATTGGGCAGGTTTAAGGGCCTCCGGCGGGCAGGGGTGACCCCTGCACCCGGCACTTCGTCATTCCCGCGCAGGCGGGAATCCATCTGGTCGCCGGTGCAATACGTGGATTCCCGCCTGCGCGGGAATGACATGGCTTTTCTTCAAATGGGTGCAGGCCTCAGGCCTGCCCGCCGGAGGCTCTTAAAACTTAAAGCGCCCGCGCGCTAAACGTGTCGCAATCGGCAATCTGCCCGTTCGCCATGCCGATCTTGAACCAGCGCACACGTTGCTCGCTGGTGCCGTGGGTGAAGCTGTCGGGGACGACCATGCCACGCGACTGGCGCTGCAGGCGGTCGTCGCCGATGGCGGTGGCGGCGGTCAGTGCTTCCTCGACATCGCCGGGTTCGAGCCGCGCGATATTGGCCTTGCCCCAGACGCCGGCGAGGCAGTCGGCCTGCAGCTCCATGCGCACCGACAGCGCATTGGCGTCTTTCTCGCTGGCGCGTTCCTGCGCGCGCCGCACCTGGTCGCTGATGCCGAGCAGCGTCTGTACGTGATGGCCGATTTCATGCGCGATAACATAGGCTTGCGCGAAATCGCCGGGTGCGCCGAAGCGCTGCGACAGTTCGTTGAAGAAGCTGGTGTCGAGATAGACCTTGCGGTCGGCGGGGCAGTAGAACGGCCCCGATGCCGAGGTCGCGCGGCCGCACGCCGACGACACGCTGCCTGAAAACATCACCAGCGTCGGCGGCGTATAGGCCTTGCCGACCTGCTGCGGGAAAATCTGGCCCCAGGTGTCTTCGGTCGAGCCGAGTACCTGGCGCACGAACTTGCCGCTGGGGTCACCGGCGGCAGTTGTTGCGGGCGCGATCTGCGACTGCGGCTGGCCGATCTGTTCTTGCGGGCCACCGCCGCCGCCGAGCAGGCTGAGCGGATTGATGCCGAAAATCAGCGCGATCACCACCACCACCAGCAGCCCGCCGAGCCCCATGCGACCGCCGCCGAGGCGCAGCCCGCCGCCACCGCCGCCGCCCAGACCGCCAAGGCCGCCGCTGTC
>CALMPZ010000488.1 GCA_937871645.1 uncultured Polymorphobacter sp. | reverse complement strand
CAATTTAGCAGCGACCGTTCGATATCGGCGCGGGCCTTCATCAGGTCGGTCGCGGTCAGCCGCGCGTCGGCGGGCACGGCGTCGGCGGGGTTGAACAGCGCCGCGTCGATTTGCGAACGCCGCGTGTTCAGCCGCTTGATTTCGGCTTCGGCTTCATTGACCGCCTTGCGCAGCCCGGCACTGGCCTCACGTGCTGCAGCGGCAGCCTTGCGGGCTTCCTTTTTGTCGACCTTCGAGACGCGCGCGCCGCCTTCGGGGCGGGCGTCGTTCCGGCCGAGCACCTGTTCGGTATAGTCGTCGAGGCTGCCGTCATAATCGACGGCACGGCCACCATCGACCAGCACCAGCCGGTCGGCTGAGGCCTCCAGCATGTGGCGGTCATGGCTGACGACGACGACGGCGCCGCCGAATTCGTTGAGCGCCTGGACCAGCGCCTCGCGCGCATCGACATCAAGGTGGTTGGTCGGTTCGTCGAGGATGAGCAGGTGCGGCGCGTCGCGGGTGATCAGTGCGAGTGCGAGGCGCGCGCGCTCGCCGCCCGACATCTTGCCGACCTTTTGCTCCGCCATCGCACCCGAAAAGCCGAAGCGGCCGAGCTGTCCGCGCACCGCGGCGGGCTTTTCGCCCTGCATCAGCCGGCTCATATGCTCGAGCGGCGTATCGTCGGCGTCGAGTTCCTCGACCTGGTACTGGGTGAAATACCCCACGCGCAGCTTACCCGGCGCCGCGATGTTGCCGGCGAGCGGCGCGAGTTGCCCCGCCAGCAGCCGCGCCAGCGTCGTCTTGCCGTTGCCGTTGCGCCCGAGCAGCGCCAGCCGCTCCTCCGGATCAAGCCGCAGGTCGAGATTCTCGAGGATCGGCTTGCCGTTGTAGCCGACGGCGGCATGGTCGAGCTGGATCAGCGGCGGTCGCAGCTGCGGCGGCGACGGGAAATCGAAGCGCAAGGTCGGATCGTTGACGGCTTCGGCGATCGGCTGCATTTTCGCCAGCGCCTTTTGGCGCGACTGCGCCTGCTTGGCGGTCGAGGCGCGGGCGCTGTTGCGCGCGATATAGTCCTGCAGTTTGGCGCGCTGCGTTTGTTGCGCCTCGCGCGCGGCGGCGAGTTGCGCGGCGCGCTCGTTGCGCAGCCGCTCGAAATCATCATAGCCGCCGGTGTACAGCGTGATCTGCCCGCCTTCGAGATGCAGGATGTAATCGACGACGTTGTTGAGCAGGTCGCGTTCGTGACTGATGATCAGGATCGTGCCGCGATACGACTTCAGGAACGATTCGAGCCACATCGTCGCTTCGAGATCGAGATGGTTCGACGGTTCATCGAGCAGCAGCAGGTCGGGCGCCGAAAACAGCAGCGCCGCCAGTGCCACGCGCATCCGCCAGCCGCCCGAATAGCTGTCGAGCGGGCGGTGCTGCGCGTCTTCGTCGAACCCCAGCCCGACAAGGATGCGCGAAGCGCGCGCCGGTGCCGTATGCGCGTCGATGGCGTTCAGACGCTCGTGGATTTCGGCGATGTGGTGCGCGTCGGTGCCGTGCAGCGCTTCTTCTTCGGCGAGCAGCGCCGCGCGCTCGGTATCGGCCGCCAGCACGGTTTCGAACGGCGTCGCCGCGCCCGCGGGCGCTTCCTGCGCGACATAGCCGATGCGCGCGCCCTTGGGCATCTCGATACCGCCGTCATCAGCCTCGATGTCGCCGGTGACGACCTTCATCAACGTCGACTTGCCGGCGCCGTTGCGCCCGATCAGGCCGACGCGGGCGCGCAGCGGCAGCGCCGCGGTCGCACGGTCGAGGATGGTGCGCCCGCCGAGGCGCACGGTGACGGCATTGAAAGTCAGCATCCCGCGCCCCTAGCACGCAGTTGCAGCATTGTCACCGTGCGCTATCGTCCTTGGCGCTTGAGCGCCACGATCGCCGCATCGAGCGCCGACAGGAATGCCGAGCGGTCGCGCGCCGAAAACGGCGGCGGGCCGCCGGTGCTGCCGAGTTCGACCGAAAACGCCCGCCGCTCTTCAGCAAAGGCGCGTCCCGCAACCGCTGCGCCGATGCTCGCGGCGGTAAACGGCTTGCCGGTCGGGCCGATGACCACCGCGCCGGCCTTGACGCAGCGTTCGGCGAGCAGGATGTCGGCGGTGATGACGATGCTGTCGGCGCCGGCGCGTTCGGCGATCCAGTCATCCGCCGCGTCGAAGCCGTCGCTGACCACCACCTGCTCGATCAACGGCTCGCGCGGCACGCGGAACCAGTTGTTCGCGACAACCGTGACGGGCACCTGCGTGCGGCGCGCAACGCGGTAGATTTCTTCCTTCACCGGACAGGCATCGGCATCGACGAGGATTTTCATGGGACGAGGATTTTCATAGGCGTTTCAAGGGCCTCCGGCGGGCAGGGGTGACCCCTGCACCCATTTTCTGCACCTCTCCCTTCACGGGAGAGGTCGACTCGCGCTGGGGCGCGAGCGGGTGAGGGCTTATCGCAACACCGCACCTGCGCACATACCAATCG
>CALMPZ010000487.1 GCA_937871645.1 uncultured Polymorphobacter sp. | reverse complement strand
GCCGCAGTGAGCGACTAGCCGGCGACGAGCACGCCGTGGCGCTTCTTGCCGACCGACAGCTTCGCCGCACCCGGCAGGTGCAGCGCCTCGTCGCTGACCGTCACGTCATCGACCTTGACACCGCCGCCGCGAATCAGCCGGCGCGCTTCGCCCTTTGATGCCGCCATGTTCAGCCCGACGAGCGCATCGAGCAGTCCGATGCCGTCAGCGCCGATGCTGAGCGACGGCAGATCGCCGCCGGCCTCGCCCGCCTCGAACGTCGCGCGCGCGGTTTCGGCTGCCGCTGCGGCCGCCTCGGGCCCACGGCACAGCGCCGTCGCGGCGTCGGCGAGTGCCTTCTTCGCGGTGTTGATTTCGGCGCCCTCAAGCGCTTCGTAGCGGCGGATTTCGGCTTCGGGGATTTCGGTGAACAGCCGCATGAACTTGCCGACATCGGCGTCCTGGGTGTTGCGCCAGAACTGCCAATAGTCATAGCTCGGCAGCGAGTCCTCGTGCAGCCAGACCGCGCCATTAGCGGTCTTGCCCATCTTGGCGCCGTCCGACGTGGTGATCAGCGGCGTCGTCAGCCCGAACGCGTCCTTGCTGTCGACGCGGCGGATGAGGTCAGTGCCGTTGACGATATTGCCCCACTGGTCCGACCCGCCCATCTGCAAGCGGCAACCGAAGCGCCGCGACAGCTCAAGGTAATCATAGGCCTGCAAGATCATGTAGTTGAATTCGAGGAAGCTCAGCGGCTGTTCGCGGTCGAGCCGCAGCTTGACCGAATCGAAGGTCAGCATGCGGTTGATCGAAAAATGCCGGCCGATATCGCGCAGGAACGGGATGTATTCGAGCTTGTCGAGCCAGTCGGCGTTGTTGACCATCACCGCATCGGTCGGGCCATCACCGAAAACCAGGAACCGTTCGAAGATGCGCTTGATCGTCGCCATGTTGCCGGCGATGCGCGAGTCATCGAGCAGCTGGCGCCCGGCATCCTTGCCCGACGGATCGCCGACCTTGGTGGTGCCGCCGCCGAGCAGCACGATCGGCTTGTGGCCGCTCTGTTGCAGCTTGCGCAGCATCATGATCGACACGAGATTGCCGATATGCAGGCTCGGCGCGGTGCAATCGAAACCGACATAGGCCGGCACGACGCCCGCAACCGCTGCGGCATCGAGCGCGTCGGCGTCGGTGATCTGGTGGAGATAGCCGCGCTCGTCTAGGACACGGAGGAATTCGGATTTGTATGTCATGGCGGGAGGGTGCCTAGCATGAGCACGGGGGCTAGCGAAAGTCTGCTCGCGGTGGGCCTGATGTCGGGCACGTCGATGGACGGCATCGATGCGGCGCTGATCCGCACCGACGGCCATGACCTGGTGGAGCCGCTGGCGTTCCACAGCACCGCCTATGACGAGCCGATGCGTGCGCGGCTGCGCGCCGCGATTGCGGCGGCGCTGACGATGGAACGACCGGCACCGCACGCGCAAATTGACGCGGTGGCGCGCGACCAGACGCTGGCGCATGCGGCGGCGGTCAAGGCGTTGCTGGCGCAGGCCGGCGTGGCGGCGGCCGATGTCGCGCTCGTCGGCTTCCACGGCCAGACCATCGCGCACCGCCCCGACCGGCGCTGGACGTGGCAGATCGGCGACGGCGCGCTGCTGGCGCGCGAAACCGGCATCACCGTGGTGCACGACTTCCGCTCTGCCGATGTGGCGAGCGGTGGGCAGGGCGCACCGCTGGCACCGGCGTATCACCGCGCTTTGGTGTCAGGGTTCCGTGCCGAGGGGCCGGTCGCGGTGCTCAACCTCGGCGGCGTCGGCAACATCACCTGGTTCGCCGGTGAAAACTGGGGTTCTTTCGACACCGGCCCCGCCAACGCGCTGATCGACGACTGGGTCCGCGCCGAAGCCGGGCTGAGCCATGACGCCGGCGGCGCGCTCGCCGCATCGGGCAGCGTCCACGAACGGGTCGTCGCCGCCATGGCCGACCTGCCATGGTTCGACGTGGCGCCGCCCAAATCGCTCGACCGGCACGATTTCTCGCTCGGTGCGGCACGGGGGCTAACCCTCGCCGATGGCGCCGCAACGCTGACGGCGTTCACCGCCGAGACGGTGGCGCTGGCGTTGCGCCACGTCCCCGCACGCCCGCTGCGGCTGCTGGTCTGCGGCGGCGGCCGCCACAATGCGACGCTGATGGCGATGCTGGCGGCGCGCACCGGCGTGCAAACGTTGCCCGTCGAAGCGGCAGGCTGGAACGGCGATGCACTCGAAGCCGAAGCCTTCGCCTATCTCGGTGTGCGTGCGTTGGCGGGCCTGCCGATCAGCTTCCCGCAGACCACCGGCGTCGCGGCAGCCATGCCGGGCGGCGTGATTTCGCGCCGCTGACGACCGCCGTGGATGGCTTCAGGGCACGTCGGGCAGCGGCCCGCGCGCCATCGATTGCGCGGCGTGCATGACCAACAGCATGTCGCCGCCATTGGCGAACGGCGTCGGGCCAACATCGCGGCAAAGGTGCCGACGCACGTCGTCGGGAACAGATTCGGCCGGCACCAGCACATTCTGCCCACACAGCGATTCGAACGTCGCCCGATCGGCATCGTCATTGCCCGATAGCTCGCCGACGCGTTCAAGCAGCACCGGCGTGGCCACCGGCGAACCGCTCGAATCAGCGAGCCGTGTCAGCGTCAGCCCGTCGAGCACATCGGCTCTCAGTCGTACGACCAGATTCAAGATGGCGAACACCAGGTTGGAGCTTTCGCTGTCGGCCACGAACATCAACATCTGATTGTCGAACAGTAACGCATAGCCATCGAGCCGCACCCCCACGGCACACAGCGAAACCAGCATCGCGCCGCCACCGTTGCAACTGATCATCATGTGTTCGTGCGCGAATTTGCCGGGAAACAGCGCAGATGGCCGCGTAATGCGCCAGAACCCCTCATACGCCCAGCCACGACGCGCCAGATTGCCACTTGTCTCTTCGATCAGGGTCTTGGCCAGAAACGGCGCGAGTGCCTCGCTGCCTCCCAGTCGCCTTGTTGCCGGTGCCGCGACGCCGAACCGCTTTGCCAACTCGGCGACATCGACATCCCAGTCGAGCAGCGAAAAGCCTTCATGGTAGCTGGCTATCCACACGGTCAGCCGTTCGAGATTGCGCGCCGAAGGGTGGACCGCGCCGGACACCCAGCGGCCCATCAACGGCTTGTCGACACCGATTTCGGATGCGGCGCGACCGCGCGTGATCGACAGCGCCTTGAGGATCAGTTCGAGCTTTGTCGCAAAGCTTGGCATCCGTGTTATCCGTCGCGCAGGCGAAACAAATGCTACACATACTATCGAAATGCAACAGTTGCACTTGTTTAATGCACCATTAAGGTTGTCGCTGCACCTTACACTAGCGTAACTAATGTTGTTTAGGTTACATATCAATGTTTTTGATGTTGCTGGAGGGAGCGACTGTGATGGTAGCGAGGTGTACCGGGTGTCTGATTGCGCGACGCGATCAGCGGACTGCCGAATGCAAAGGGTGCGGCGGGGCGAATTGCGCGACAGTCGCCGGTTCCGATGACCGGCGCTTGCATCAAATCCTCTACCTTGGCGAACACGGGCTTCCGGGGGCAACGCTCGATGCCGTCGTTGACGACATCCGTGCCGAAACCGCCGAGCGGGCGCAGATGTTCGGGTTGAGCGGCGCGTTGATGCTGACGAAAAGAGGCTTCGCGCAACTGCTCGAAGGCCCGCGCGCCGAAGTCGAAAGCTGCCTTGCGGCGCTCCGCAGCGACCCGCACCATGCCAACGCCCTGGTGCTCGAAGAAGGCGACGTGGGTGTCAGGCAGTTCGATGGCTGGTCGGTGTCCTATGCCGACCCGGCAAGCTTTGTCGGTCGCGTGACGTTGCGGGCGATCACGTCTGCGGCGTTCGGCGCGCGCAATGAAATCAACCGGCTGGTCCGGTTGATGCTTGAAACCGGCGGACGCAGAAACGACAACCTTGGTGCCGCGCTGCAATCGGTTGCCGGTCAGGCGCAGACTTCGGCGTAGACCGCGCGCTCGAACGCACCGAACAACGCCATCGCTTGTGCGTCGGCGAATGGTAGCATCTGCATCAGCAGCACACCCGCCACGTTCGCGGTCGGGTCGGCCCAGTAATAGCAGTTGGCCAGCCCGGCCCAGGCGAGGCTGCCGGCGCTACGGCCATCGACGCCGGGCGCCGGGTTGATTTGCCAGCTCAGCCCCCAGTGCGCTGGGGCGCCGTGCGCCAGATCGAGGTTGTTTGTCAGATGCGGTGCGGCGCTGGTCAAGGTGCGCAGCGCCACGTCGCCGAGGTGGTTGGCCTGCATGACGGCGACGGTTTCGGGCTTCAGGATGCGCGCGCCGCCCAGTTCACCGCGGTTCAGGATCATCTGCAGGAAGCGCAGATAGTCGGCCGCCGTGCCGTGCAGACCGCCGCCGCCGCCGTGGAATTCGGGGGCTTCGGGCGCCGGCATGTCGAACGGCTTGAGGCCGCCGTCGGGGGTGCGCGCGGTCATGCCGGCGTGGCGCGTCGCCCAGCTGGCGCGCGGGGTGAAGCTGGTATCGACCATGCCCAGCGGCGCGGCGATATGGTCTTCGACATACACATCGAGCGGCTTGCCCGACGCCGCCTCGACCGCCTTGCCGGCCCAGTCGATACCGATGCCATATTCCCAGTTGGTGCCCGGATCGAACATCAAAGGCGTATCGAGCGCGGCGTTGAGCGAGGTGCCGAGGCCGGGGATGCCGAGCAGTTTCGCCGCCTTGGCGAAGTCGGCGTTCCACATGTCATAGACATGGCCCGAGGTGTGGGTGAGCAGGTGGCGCAAGGTGACAGGGCGCTTGGGGGCGCGCAATTTGACGCTGCCATCGGGCGCGAAGCCGTCGAACACCTGCGCGCGGCCGAGTTCGGGGAGCAGCTTGCCGATGGGCGCGTCGAGGTCGAGCTTGCCGGCCTCGACAAGCTGCATCGCCGCGGTGGCGGTGACCGCCTTGGTCATCGAGGCGAGCCAGAAGATGGAGTCTTCGGCCATCGGGGCAGGGGCGCCGAGCGCCAGCGCGCCGAAAGCCCCCGAATACAGCGGCTTGCCGTTGTGGGACGCGGCCGCGACAAAGCCGGGGGTGGTGTGTTTTGCGGCGGCGGCGGTCAGGGCTTGGGCGATGGTCATGGCTGGACTTTCGTTATCGTAACGTAATGATATGCGTTCAACGAAAGCTTAGGATGGTGTGCGGGCACGCGCAATAACGCTGGACCCGTAAAGACTGACCAGATTCGACGCGCAAGTGGTTGCGATTGTTGGAGTGGGCGATTCATCAATATGGCCGAGTCGTTCCCGCGCACGCGGGAATCCACCAGCGGAATCGACAAATCGCTTTGTGCAGGTATGCTCGTTACAAAGTTGAGGTGATGAGCATGAACGAGATAAAACTGCCTAGCAACTGGACCTTGCAAAAGCTTAGAGACTTATCCCGGCAAGACCGCTTCAAGCTGTGGCAAAACGCAAAGCATAGCAAGCTACCCGAGGCGCTGGCTTTAATGGAAGCCATCGAGTCTACGGGGCCATATTATGACACCTCGGGCATAACGAACGATGACATTATCTCGTTAGAGATGGGCGACATCATCAATTCCAAGTCCGGCCGCGCTGCCTGCTTCGCTGCGACCGAAGCTGGCCTGCCAGCTTTAGCGGGGGTGGAGCCAATGATCGTCACGGCACTCGGGGACCGCTACCGCCAAACCTATATGGCTACAGTGCAGGCTGGCTCGCTGGTCGGTAAGATGATGCAGTTGGCGGGCTACAAGCAGTTAAAGCAGATACCTATGCCGGAAGGATCTGTCGCCAAGACAGCGACGGCTTGGCGAAGGAACAAGTAGGATATTGGCCCGTCGTGGCAAAGCCACGCCGTCGGACGGGTTCGGGCGGGGTGTCCGCCCGCCCCGCCGGCCGGCCTTGCGCGAGTCCGCGCCTAAGTCGAAAATCGCGAAGGGCAATTTTCGTCTTAGGCGCTGGCCGCGCTACGGCTAGCGATCAGCACTCAACCTTTTGTCCAGATACGCATCCACCACCTTCATCAAATCGGGCATCTCATGCTCGAAGAAATGGTTGGCGCCCGGGATGGTCGCATGGTCAATGGTGATGTGGCGCTGCGTCTTGAGCTTGTCGACGAGCTTCTGGACGCTGCTGCCGGTGACGACTTCGTCAGCGCCGCCATCGACGATCAGCCCCGACGACGGGCACGGCGCCAGAAACGTGAAGTCGTACATGTTGGCGGGTGGCGCGATGCTCAGGAAGCCACGCACTTCGGGGCGGCGCATCAGCAGCTGCATGCCGATCCACGCGCCGAAGCTGAACCCGCCGACCCAGGTCGTCGAGGCTTCGGGGTTGAACTGCTGCATCCAGTCGAGCGCGCTCGCGGCATCCGACAGTTCACCGACGCCGTTGTCGAACGTGCCCTGGCTGCGGCCGACGCCGCGGAAGTTGAAGCGCAACGTCGCAAACCCACGGCGCACAAACGTGTTGTACATCGCCATGACGATGCTGTTGTTCATCGTGCCACCGCCCTGCGGATGCGGGTGCAGCAAAATGGCGACGGGGGCGCGCGGCCGGCTGGCGGGCTGGTAACGACCTTCGAGGCGGCCTTCGGGGCCGGCAAAAATGACTTCGGGCATCGGACCTGCGGTGATTGAGGTGAGGGGGTGCGCTCGGGCACCGTTGCCGTCTATATAGTCACCAGCGCCAAAATCGCAACGTAAACCGCCGGAGCCCAAGCTGACCACACCCGCCTATCTCGATTATGCCGCGACCGCACCGATCGATCCGGCGGCGGTGGCCGCGATGACGGCAGCAGCGGCGCACTGGGCCAATCCGTCATCGGTGCACCGTGCCGGCCGTGCCGCGCATGCCGCGCTGGAGGATGCCCGCGAGAGCTTGGCGCGCGGTCTCGGCTGCCAGCCTTCGGCATTGGTGTTCACCAGCGGCGGCACCGAAGCGCTGGGGTTGGCGCTGAACGGCGTGGCGGCGACGCGGCGGCTGGTGTCGGCGGTCGAACATGACGCAGTGCGCGCGCAGGCGGTGGGCGCTGAAATCATCCCTGTCGATGGCGAAGGCCGCGTCGATCTTTCCGCCCTCGAAAAGCTGCTCGCGGCCGGCCCGGCGCTGGTCGCTGTGATGCAGGCGAACAACGAGACCGGCGTGTTGCAGCCATTGGCCGAGGTGCAGGCATTGGTCCATGCGGCGGGCGGGCGCCTGCTCGTCGATGCGGTGCAGGGTGCGGGCAAGATCGCCTGCTCGCACGGCGATTTCGTCGCGGTGTCGGCGCACAAGCTCGGCGGCCCGCCGGGGGTCGGCGCGCTGGTCGCGCGCTGCGCCGAAGACCTTGTCGGCGTCCAGCGCGGCGGCGGGCAGGAACGCGGCTTCCGCGCCGGCACCGAGAATCTGCCGGGCATTGCCGGCTTCGCTGCTGCACTCGCGGCACGCGCCGCTGACACCGGCTGGCTCGAACGCGCCGGTGCATTGCGTGATCGGCTCGAAGCGCGGCTTACGGCGGCGGGTGCCATTGTGAATGGCGCGGGCGCGTCGCGCCTGCCGACGATCAGCAACCTCGCGATGCCCGGTGTCGCCGCCTCGACGCAGGTCATGGCGCTCGACCTCGCGGGCTTTGCCGTCAGCGCTGGCGCGGCGTGTTCGTCGGGCAAGGTGACGACCAGCCATGTGCTGACCGCGATGGGGATCGCGCCGGTGCTGGCAGCGCAGTCGATCCGCGTCAGCCTCGGCTGGCTGACCAGCGAAGCCGAAGTCGATGGCTTCGCCGCCGCCTGGGAAGCGCTGGCAGCGCGGCAGGCGAGCCGCGCGGCATGATGCCGGTCTATCTCGACTATGGCGCAACGACGCCGC
>CALMPZ010000486.1 GCA_937871645.1 uncultured Polymorphobacter sp. | reverse complement strand
TCAATGCCGCGCAGCTGCTGGCGGTGGTCGAAACCGGTGCGGCGCTGCGCAACGCGGGCGCCGCCAACGCCGGCGCAGCTCGGCTCGCACAAGCCGCACCGTCGCGGATGCTGCATCCCGTTGAGGCCAATGAAGTCTTTGCGCAGCTTGGCACCGGTGGCCCCGAGAAGCTGCGCGCGCTCGGCTTCAACTTCTACGACTGGGGCGATGCCGGGTCGAACGAGGCGCGTTTTGTCATTGCGTGGGATACGTCGACGGCCAGCATCGATGCACTCGCTGCGGCACTGGCCGCGCTTTAGGCCGGGCACATGGAGGTGTCACCAGATGCGGCGGGGACGCCGCAGGTGCGCGCCTTCAACCCGGCAGTGGTAGCACAATTTGCCGGCGTCACGCTGATCTGGGGCTCGACCTGGATCGTAATCCATAGCCAGCTCGCGCTGGTGCCGCCGGCATGGTCGGTGGCGTACCGGTTTCTGCTTGCCGGCGGCGTTCTGCTCGCCACTTGCCTGCTACGACGTGAACTGCGCCAGCAGTTGCTGGGCTTTGCCGCGCGTGATCATGGCTTCGCGCTGATCGTCGCGCTGATGCAATTCTCGATCAACTTCAACCTCGTCTATATCGCACAGCGCTATCTGACATCGGGGTTGGTGGCGCTACTTTTCGCGCTGCTGCTGGTGCCCAATGCGGTGCTCGGCGCGGTGTTTCTCGGCCAGCGGCTGACACGGCGCTTCATTGCCGGCAGTGTCATCGCGATCACCGGGCTGGCGATGCTTTTCGGACGAGATCTGTTGACGGCGGGCCATGACCGTGGCGCGCTGCTTATCGGTCTGGCGTTCGCATTGCTGTCGGTGCTCAGCGCCTCGGTCGGCAACGTCATGCAGGCCACGCCGCGTGGCCGCGCGCTGCCAGTGACACCATTGCTCGCACTTGCGATGGTCTATGGCAGCCTGCTCAACTGCACCTATGCCTGGGTGAGCACCGGGCCGCCGCAAATCAACCTGTCGCCGCTCTATCTCGGCGGCTTGCTTTATCTGGCGCTGGTCGCCTCGGTGCTGGCGTTCAGCCTCTACTATCGGCTGCTGCGCAACATCGGTCCCGGTCCGGCGGCCTATACCAGCGTGCTGATACCGGTGCTGGCCATGGCATTGTCGACGGCGTTCGAATCCTATGTCTGGTCGCCGCTCGCCGCTGCCGGCGCCGCACTCGCGATCGTCGGCATGGTCTTGGCGTTGAGCGGCCGTCGCTGAGGCCGCCCCGCGGTTTCCTATTCGGCAGCGACCCGCGTTTCGAGTGCCTGGCAGGCGCGCCAGACCTTTTCTACCGTGGCGGGCATTTCGATCTGCACCCCGTCCAACGCGTCGATGATGGCGTTGATGATTGACGGCATCGCGCCGATCGTGCCGGCCTCGCCGCAGCCCTTGACGCCGAGCGGATTCGTCGGGCTGGGGGTGCCGAGCGTGTCGAAATGGATGTGCGGCATGTCATCGGCGCGCGGCATGCCATAGTCCATGAACGAGCCGGTGACGAGCTGGGCGTCGTCCGAATAGACGACATCCTCGAGCAGCGCCTGGCCGAGGCCTTGCGCGACACCGCCGTGGATCTGGCCCTGCACCAACATCGGATTGACCAGAATCCCGAGGTCGTCGCACAGGCTGTAGCGCACGACCTTGGTGGTGCCGGTTTCGGGGTCGATCTCGACTTCAGCGATGTGGCAACCGTTGGGGAAGGTCGGGCGCGGGTCGGCGGGCTTGTAGCGCGCGCGGCCATCGAGCGCACCGGGGTGGAGCGTCGCCAGTTCGGCAAGGCTCAGCGTGCGGTTGGTGGCGCGGGCGCGGAACACGCCTTCCGAATAGTCGACATTGGCGTCGTCGAGCGCGGTCTTGGCGAGCTCGATGCCGCGGGCGACCATCTCGTCGCCGGCCTGCAACGTCGCGGCGCCGCCCCACGCCATGCTGCGCGAGCCGCCGGTGCCGTTGCCCTGGTCGAGCCGGTTGGTGTCACCTTGGACGATGCGGACCTGTTCCATCGGGATGCCCAGCCGTTCGGCGAGCACCTGCGCATAGACGGTTTCATGGCCCTGGCCGTTCGACTGGGTGCCGACGGCGGCTTCGACGATGCCGGCCGGGTTGACCTTGATGTCGGCGAACTCGTCCTGGCTGCCACCTCCGGCGATTTCGACATAATAGGCCATGCCGCGACCGTAGCGGCGGCCACGGGCGACGGCGGCCGCCTTGCGCGCCGGGAAGCCGGTCCAGTCGGCATCGGTGAGCGCCTTGTCGAGCACGGCGGGGAAGTTGCCGACATCGAATTCAAGGCCGAGGCCGTTGTGGTGCGGCAGCTCGTCGGGGCGCAGCAGGTTGCGGCGGCGGATTTCATCGGCAGGGATGCCGAGCGTCCGGGCGCCCGCCTCAATCAGTCGCTCCATGATGTAGGTCGATTCGGGGCGGCCGGCGCCACGATAGGCATCGACCGGTGCAGTGTTGGTCATCACGCCGTGGACGTGGTTGTGGATCGCCGGGATCCGGTAGACGCCGCCGATGATGCGGCCGCCGGCCATGGTCTGGATCGCAGGGCCGAACTGCGCCTGGTAGGCGCCGAGATCGGACCAGGTTTCGACGGCGAGCGCAGTAATCATGCCGTCCTTGTCGAAGCCGAGCTTGGCATCGCTGACCATCGCGCGGCCATGCGAGTCGGTCTGGAATGCGTCGCTGCGTTCGCCGGTCCATTTGACCGGTTTGCCGAGCGCGCGCGCGGCGTGCAGCACCAGCACATATTCGGGGTACATGAACGCCTTCATGCCGAAGCCGCCGCCGACATCGCCGGTGACGACACGGACCTGGTCGGGCGAGGTGCGGAGGATGCCGGCGATCATCGGCCGGCCGGCAGCGACGCCCTGGCCGCCGAAGGTCAGCGTGAAACCGGTGGTTGCGTCATATTCGCCGACGGCGGCGCGGACTTCCATTGATGTCGGCGCGACGCGGTTCTGGACAACCCGCAGGCTGGCGACATGGTGCGCGCCGGCGATGCCCTTTGACGCGCCTTCACCGTCGCCGAGCTGCCAGTCGAAAATCAGGTTCGACGGCGCTTCAGGCCAGACCTTGGGTGCGCCCGGCGCAATCGCGGCATCGATCGACGCGACCACAGGCAGTTCATCATAATCGACTTCGATGGCTTCTGCGCCGGCCCGGGCGGCTTCGCGGGTTTCGGCGACGACGAAGGCGACGCCGTCACCGACAAAGCGCACGCGTTCGGCGGCGAGCAGGGTGCGCGGGGTCTTGATCGGGCCCGACAGCGGCACCAGGCATGGCACTTCGCCATACTCTGCGATGTCCTTGTAGGTGTAGACCGCGACGACGCCTTCGACGGCGAGCGCCGGCGCGGTGTCGATGCTGCGGATGACGGCATGGCCATAGGGCGAACGCAGCGTGACGGCGAACAGCGTACCGGGCAATTGCAGGTCATCGGTGTAACGCCCGGCGCCGGTCAGCAGCCGGAAATCCTCGACGCGCTTGACTGATTGTCCAACCCCGAATTTCATCGATCCATATCCTTCAGACAGCCCCGCAGGCCTTGTACATAGTCAGCGTAGCGCAAGCGCACGCCAAGGTCGCGCGTCATTTTCGTCGCAGCGATTCGACGATTCTCAGCATAGAATCCACGCGCCATTTGCGAAAGCCGCGGCGTGTCGAGTGGCTCGATCGGCGGGTAGGGCAATCGCAGCAGGTCGCAGGCAAATTCGATGACCGCGTTGCCGGTGGCGGGCAGGCTGTCGGCGATGTTGAAGACGCCCGGTGCGCCATGCGTCAGGCTCGCCATCACCGCCTGCACGATGTCATCGACATGGATGCGGCTGAACAAATGCCCCGGTGCATCGATGCGGTGGGCGTTGCCGCTGGCGACGCGGTCGAGCGCCGAACGGCCGGGGCCGTAGATGCCCGGCAACCGGAACACGCGGACCGCGGGGTGCAATGCCTGCCACGCCAGGTCGGCGGCGACGCGCGCGGTGCGCCGGCCATTGCCGACAGGGGCGGTTTCATCAACCCAGGCACCATCGGTGTTGCCGTAAACGCCCGTCGACGAGAGATAGCCGAGCCATTGTGCCGGTGCGGCGGCGAGGGCGGCGGCGTGCGCGACGAGCACCGGGTCGCCGCCGTCGCGCGCCGGAGGCACCGATGACAGGATGTGCGTTGCACCGGCAATCGCAGCAGGCAGTTCGGGCGAGGCCAGCGTCAGCACACCGGCGCCGGCTTGCGAACGCACCGCCGTTACGCTGCCGCCCAGCGCGGTGAACGCCGCAGCAATGCGCGACGCGGTGTAGCCAAGGCCGAGGACGAGCAGGTGCATCGGCAACTCAATACGTCGGCACGTCGTCCGTGGCGAGCCTGCGCGGTGCGGTTGCGACAAATTCGCTGTCGGCGTTATGCTGCAGTGCCGACTCGGCATGATGGTCGTGCGGCACCGGG
>CALMPZ010000485.1 GCA_937871645.1 uncultured Polymorphobacter sp. | reverse complement strand
TGGAGAACGTGCGCCTGGCGGTGCAGGCCACGCGCGACGGCGCGCACCGCCGTGCCGAAATAATCGACCGACACGTCCGCCCCAAGTACGAAACCCGTCCCCGGCCGCCATGTCATGCCCTGCACATCGGTGACCGTCAGCCCGGCTTCGGCCAGTGCCGCGGTCACCTCGTCGGGCGTCATGAACTTGTTCCAGTCGTGCGCGCCGCGCGGAATGCTGCGCAGCAACCATTCGGCGCCGATAATCAGCGTGGCGTGCGACAGCGGCGTGCGGTTGGGCGTTGAAAACACCAGCAACCCGCCGGGCGCGAGCAGCGTCGCGATGGCGGCGAAGAACGCCGCGCGGTCATCGACATGCTCGATGACTTCGAGGCAGGTGATCAGGTCGAACTGCGCAGCCGTAGCCGCCAGCGCCTCGACCGAGGTGGCGCGATAGTCGACCTGCAACTGCATCGCTGCTGCGTGGGTGCGCGCTACGGCGATATTCTCGGCCGCCGCGTCGATGCCCGCGACGGTCGCGCCCATGCGCGCAAGCGGCTCGGTGACCAGCCCGGCGCCGCAACCGATATCGAGCGCGCGCAGGCCCGCGAGCGGCGTGCGGTCGCGCGTGCTGTGGCCCCAGTGACGGCACGCCGCGTCGCGGATGTAGCCCAGCCGCAGCGGATTGACGCGGTGCAGCATTGCCGAGCTGCCGGCGGGATTCCACCAGTCGTCGGCGAGCTTGCCGAAGAACGCGGCTTCGGCGGGGTCGATGCTGGTGGCACCGTCGGCAGATGAATTCGACTGCATTGGGGGTGTTCCTGCCTTCGGGCGTTGCTTGCCATGTAGCGGTCATCTTTCTATCAGGAGCCGCAACTGTTCAAGCAGCCGCTTTGCCGCAGAGGAATCGACACACCACCATGGCGCGTATCGTGATGAAATTCGGCGGCACTTCAATGGCGGGCATCGAGCGCATTCGCGGTGTCGCGGCGCGTGTCAAACGCGAAGTCGAAGCCGGCAACCAAGTCGCCGTCGTCGTGTCGGCGATGGCGGGCGAAACCGACCGGCTGGTCGGCTTCTGCCGTGAAGCTTCGGCGCTCGCCGACCCGCGCGAATATGACGTTGTCGTCGCCAGCGGCGAGCAGGTGACTGCCGGGCTGCTGGCGATTGCGCTGCAGTCGGCGGGGTTGAAGGCGCGGTCGTGGCTCGGCTGGCAATTGCCGATTTCCACCTCGGACGCGCACAGTTCGGCGCGCATCCAGGATATCGACACGGCAGCAGTGCTCAAGGCGATGGCTGGCGGTGAAGTCGCGGTCGTGCCGGGGTTCCAGGGGCTGACCGCCGGAGTCGATGGAGCAGGGGGGCGCATCACCACGCTCGGGCGCGGCGGTTCGGATACGTCGGCAGTGGCGCTGGCGGCAGCGCTCAAGGCCGACCGTTGCGACATCTACACCGATGTCGACGGCGTCTACACGACCGACCCGCGCATCGTGCCGCGCGCCCGCAAGCTCGATCGCATCACCTATGAAGAAATGCTCGAGCTCGCCAGCGTCGGCGCCAAGGTGCTGCAGACGCGCTCGGTCGAGCTCGCGATGAAGGAAAAGGTTCGCGTCCAGGTGCTGTCGAGTTTCTCGGACGCACCGGGCACCATGGTCGTTGATGAGGATGAAATCGTGGAACAGGAATTGATCGCCGGCGTCGCCTATAACCGCAACGAAGCCAAGGTCACCGTCGTCGGCGTGCCCGACAAGCCCGGTGCCGTTGCGGCGATTTTCGGCCCGCTGGCGGACGCGAGCATCAACGTCGACATGATTGTCCAGAACATCGCGCACGCGTCGAAAACCACCGACGTGACCTTCACCGTGCCGCGCACCGAACTGGCGCGCTCGCTCGATGTGCTCGCGGCAATCAAGCCCGAAATCGGCTATGCCGAGGTGCTGT
>CALMPZ010000484.1 GCA_937871645.1 uncultured Polymorphobacter sp. | reverse complement strand
AATCTTGTCGACGAACTCCATGCCGCCGGTGACGCGGCCGAACACCGTATAGTTATGATCGAGCTTCATCGTCGGCAGCAGGATGATGAAGAACTGGCTGTTGGCGCTGTCTTTTTCCTGCGCGCGCGCCATCGACACGGCGCCGCGCACATGCGGCAGATCGTTGAACTCGGGCTTCATGTTGGGCAGCTTCGAGCCGCCGGTGCCGCTGCCCGTCGGGTCGCCGCCTTGCGCCATGAATCCTTCGATGACGCGGTGGAACACGGTGCCGTTATAAAAGCCTTCGCGCGTCAGCGTCTTGACGCGCGCGACATGTTCGGGGGCGGCATCGGGGCGCAGGACGATGGTGACGCGGCCGCCCGTCGACAGGTCGAGCAGCCAGGTGTTTTCCGGATCGGACGTTGCCGGCACCGCTGCCGGCAACGGCGCAGCGGTCGACGCCGCCTTGGCCTTGGCAGCCTTTTCGACGGCGGCGGTCGCGGCCGGCGAAATCGGCGCCTCTTCCTTGCCGCCGCTCTGCGCGAACAGCGGCGCCGACAGCAGCGGAGCCACCAGCACGCCGGCCACGGCCAGCCAAAGTGCCGGAATTCGCCTGGTCATCAACAATCTCCGCAAATCGAGCCAATTTGTGTCAGTGCCAGCTTGTAGCTGTCACGACGCTGAACGTCACGCACTGTTGCGTGCCGTCCGGCCCGATCGCACCGAAATGCTCAGCCCTTTGGTGCCCGCAGTTCTTTGACGCGCGCCACGACTTCGTCGGCAATGCGCGGCGGCACGAACTTGCGGATATCGCCGTCGTACAGCGCGATTTCCTTGACCAGCTTCGAAGCGATCGGCTGCAGCGCCACATCGGCCATCAGGAACAGCTGCTCGATATCGTCGTTGAGCGCGCGGTTCATGCCCGTCATCTGGAACTCATATTCGAAATCGCCCGCGCCGCGCAGCCCGCGCACGATGACCGTCGCGCCCAGCCGTTCGGCGAACGACATCAGCAGCTCGTCGAACTCGACGACTTCGACGCCCGGCAGATCGGCGACTTCGCGGCCCAGCTGCGCCTTGCGCTCGGCGAGCGTGAACATTGGCGATTTCGACGGGTTGGTCGCCACGCCGATGACCAGCCGGTCGACCAGCCGGGCACCGCGCCGGATGATGTCCATATGACCCAAAGTCAGCGGGTCGAATGTCCCCGGATAGACCCCAATACGCATTGCCATTGCCAAACCCCTGTTCGAAATTTTTAGCGGTCGCGCTCGATCGCGAAGCGCGCGATGGCGCGCAGCAGGTCGGCTTCGGTGCCGAAGCTGTGCAGATGGCCGATCGCCTGATCGATCAGCATTTCGGCCTGCGTTCGGGCGCGCTCGACCCCGAGCAGCGACACGAACGTCGCCTTGCCGGCTGCCGCATCCTTCTGCACCGCCTTGCCGGTCTTCGCCGAGCTGCCTTCGACATCGAGCAAATCATCGGCAATCTGGAACGCCAGCCCCAGGTCATGCGCATAGCCGCGCAGCTTGGTGCGCTGCGCGTCGCCGACGCGCCCCATGATTGCCCCGGCATCGAGGCAGAAGCTGATCAGCGCGCCGGTCTTGAGCTGCTGCAGGCGGGTTGTCGCGGCGAGGTCGAAAATCTGGCTTTCAGCCGCCAGATCCATCATCTGGCCGCCGGCCATGCCGCTCGGGCCGCTGGCGCGCGCCAGTTCGAGCACCAGTTCGGAACGCACGAACGGGTCTTCATGGGTGGCTTCGTCGGCGAGCACTTCGAACGCCAGCGCGTGCAGCGAATCGCCGGCCAGCACCGCGGTGGCTTCGTCGAATGCCTTGTGCACCGTCGGCTTGCCACGGCGCAGATCGTCATCGTCCATGCACGGCAGATCGTCGTGGATCAGGCTGTAGCAATGCACCGCCTCGATGGCGATTGCGACGCGCAGCGCGCGTTCGCGATCGACATGGAACAGGTCGCACGCCGCGACCACGAGCAACGGCCGCATGCGCTTGCCGCCGCCGATGACGGCATGGCGCATCGCTTCGAACAGCCGGCGGCGGCCGTCATCGGGCAGCGGCAGCAGCCGGTCGAAACGCTGGTCGATCGCCGCGCCAATGGCATCGAGCGCGGGCTTTAGGCTGAGCGAGGCGTGCACGCGATCCGGGTCCGACATCATGCGTCAAACGGCTTGGTAGCAACCGGCGCACCGTCGGCGCCGAGCTGGATGGCTTCGATACGCGCCGTCGCGCCGGCGAGCTTGGTCTCGCAATGCGTTTTGAGCGCCTGGCCTTCGGTATAGATGGCAATCGATTCCTCAAGGCTCGCGTCGCCCGCCTCGAGCTTGTGGACGATGGCTTCGAGGCGCGCCAGCGCGGCTTCGAAACTGAGGTTGGCGAGTGGGTCGGGTTCGTCGCTCATCAAAAATGCCGGTTCGCCTGTACGGGGTCCAAAGTCGGATATTGCCGGGCGGTTGTGGACGGGCCGGTGTTTACGGTCAAGACTTGTTGGCCGCCAATCGCGGTGAGCCGACACCGCAAACCGCCCGCATGGTAGCAGACGGCGGTCACTGCATGACCAGGAAGCCGAAGGCTCCGCCGCCGATGACCAGCAGCGCCGGATTGATCTTGAAGCGCAGCAGAACGATCAGCACCGCCGCCGCCACCGTGGCGGTCAGCGTGCCGGTCACCGCGCCCTTGGCCATCGTCAGGCCGCCGGCCAGCAGCAGCCCGATCGACACAGGCGCGAGGCCCTTCTGGATCGATGTGCGCCACGGCCAGCTTTCAAGGCGCTTCCATGCTGCGGCGACGCCGTAGGCAAGCACCGCCGTCGGCCCGAAGAAGGCCGCGAGCACGACCAGCGCCCCAGCCAGCCCGCCGGCCCATTGGCCGATCGCGACGATCATCATCATGTTCGGCCCCGGCGCCAGTTGGCCGACGGAGTAGAGGTGGATCAGCTGCTTGTCGGTAAGCCAGCCGTGGACGTGGACCGCCTGCTCCTGAAGTTCGGGAAACGCCGCCATGCCGCCGCCCACGGTGAGCAGCGACAGGTATGAAAACACGCGCGCGAGTGCCGGAATCTCGCTCATGGCGCGGCCCGCTTCGGCCGGTGCCACAGGATTGCCGCCGACCCGACGCCGAGCAGCGCCACCGGCACCGAAACATGGAATCCCATCACCGCCACGACGGTCACCAGCACAAAGATGAAATCGGCGCTACCATCGAGCGACTTCCGGCCGAGCTGCACCACCGTCGACAGGATCAGCCCGACGGCGGCGGCGGCAACCCCCTTGAGCGCGCCGGTCACCGCCGCATGGTCGCCGTGCTCGCGATAGAACATCCCGACGACATACATCAGCAGCGCGCCCGGCAGGCACATCGCGACAATCGCCACTAGCGCGCCCAGCGGCCCGCGCAGCTTCTGCCCGACGAGCACCGCCATGTTGGTGGCGTTCAGCCCCGGCAGCGACTGGCAGATCGACAGCATCTCGACGAATTCGCGGTCATCGAGCCAGCCGGTGCGCGTCACCAGCCCGCCGCGCAGATACGGCACGACACCGCCGAAGCTGGTGCCGCCGATAATCAGGAATTCGGTGAAGATGCGCCGCAGCGTCACCGGCACGACGGCGGGCGGCGCGGGCGCCGTTTCGGGGGCGCTCATTCGTGGCTGGCGGGCGGATTGCCGCGCAGACGGTAGACCATCGCGGTCTTGGTGACGCCGAATTCGAGCCAGTCCTCGACGGCGTGCTGCAGCGACACATAGAATTGCGCAACGCGCTGGCGCTGTTCGTGGGCGACAGCTTCCTTGCGGTCGAACTTCATCTGGAACGAAAACTCGCCGACCAGCGACTGGTGCTCGCCGCGCGTCCGCCACAAGCTGATGTCGGTCTTGGCGGTGCGCCCGCCGCCGAAATCGAGGATACCGAGCGGCAGCATGATTTCCTCGACAATGCCTTCGTTGACCAGTGTCACATGGCCTTCTTCGGGCAGTTCTAGCGCCGCCAGCGCCGGAAACGCATGGTTCAGCGCCACCGCGGTGGTGCGCGCCGCGCTGTGCCACTGGCTCTGGCCGAACTGGCAATTGTGCGAATACAGCAGCCGGTAGCCGCCGGGGCCTTCCTTCAGCGGCAGCATCTCGGCCTTGAACTTGATTTCGTAATTGCCCTCGATCTTCGGGCGCATGTCGATCTTCATCGCCGTCGCTTCATCGGTGTGGCGGAACTTGCCGACGAGTTCGGGGTCGCCGGTGGCGAAGCCGTCGACATAGGCGATGCGTCGCCGCAGGATGAAGGCGGCGTTGTAGAGGCGGAAATCGGGCGTGTCGTAAAAGGTGATTTCGCGGATTTCGGGGCGCTCGGGCGCCTTGGGGTTGGGCGTGTAGCCGACTCCACTGGCCTTCGCGACTTTCGCCACCAGCCGGTCGAATTGCCGGAACGCCTTCACCGAAGTGAAACGGTCAGGCTTGAGGATGAGTTTGGCCTCGAGAAACTGGATCTGGTCGAAGGGCGTGCCGTCATTGTACGCGCCGACGACCGGCGGCGTCGGCACGGGCAAATGCACCTTCGCGGCCTTGTCGTGCTTGTGCGACTTGGACTTGTTCTTCGACATCACGGCTCCCCGGCTGGCGCCAAGGCTAATGCGCGCACGCTACCGGCGCAACGCGCATCAGACCGCGACGAAGCGGTCGGTCTCGCCGACGCGCGCGCGCGCCACCAGGTTGCGCGCTTCGAGCCAATGCAGATGCGCCAGCGCCTCGCCGCTCGCCATCATCACTTCGCGCTCGCCGACCGGGCGGCGGAACAGGATGGGAAACGTCTCGAACACGCTGCGCGGCTCGCTGCAGAAGTCCGCCAGCTTGTCGAGCTTGTCCATGTGATCCTCGCGCAATTGCGCCAGTCGCACATGCAGCCGTTCGAACGGTTCGTTGTGCGCCGGCAGCACGCGCAGACCGGCATCAAGGCCTTCGAGCTTTTCGATCGATTCGAGCCAGTCGCGCAGCGGGTTGCCGCGCGGCTCGCCCGGATACACCGAGACATTCGAGGTGATGCG
>CALMPZ010000483.1 GCA_937871645.1 uncultured Polymorphobacter sp. | reverse complement strand
AGGCAAAGCGCCAGCTATTTCTGGTTGTCAGAACCGAATTGGCGTTCAGGATAATTTCCGTACCGTCTGAAAGAACGATGGTTTTCTTGTTGGTAAAATCGGTGGCATAATTTTCTGTGGCTGGTGTCATCAGAAAATACGTGAGCCAGATACCGCCGGCGAGAATAAATGTAGCAGCAATCGATTTCCACCATGTTCCCAGGAAAACCTGTTTGCCGGCTTTGTTTTGTTTACTGTCCTCTATTCTGGACTTCAGCTTAAGCCATTCAGACTGTATTTCCTGTTGGCTGATGTCTGATTTTCCACTTTGTAATCCAGTGTAAATCTGGGCTGCTAAAACCGCAGCAGGCATTTGATCCGGATTTTCGTTCATCCAGGCATCCCAATACCGGCAATCCTCCTCGTTTTGGCCGAGGACCCAGTTTTTAAAACTTTCCTGGAACGTTCGGAAATATTCGGTCGATGGAACAATCGCGGCCGTAACGTTTTCTACGAAGTTCCTGGAATTGTTCAATCGGGGGTAATCGGCTCGAAATGACTGAATTGGCTGGACTTGTCGCGCGTCGCCTTTGCCACGATTTCGCCGGTCCGATTGGCGCGATATCAACTGCGCTCGATTTACTTGAAGATGAAAATAATCCCGAAATCCGCGGGCTGATCCGTGACAGTGCGCGCGGGCTCGCAGCGTCGCTGCGACTGTATCGCGTCATCTTGTCGCCGAGCGAAGCCCCGCTTGCCAATCACGAAGCGCGCCACCTGCTCGCCGATTGGGTCAGTGCGCGCAATTCCGTTGCGCTCGACTGGCAGGTCAGCGGCGAACATCTCGCACCGGCGCGCGCCGCGACGCTGCTCGGACTGTCACTGATTGCCTGCGAAGCATTGGCACGCGGCGGCACGTTGACTGTCGGCAATGACTATGTCGAAGCCGATGGCCCCAATCTGCGCCTCGACCGCGACGTCCATGATGCCATCGGCGGCGGCACGGGTGCCTTGACGCCGCGCGCCGCGCTGGCGCGGGTGGTGGTTGCCAATGCTGGCGTCGACGGCCAACGCGTGGCATTGTCGGCAGTCACGCAGACGCTGCGCTTGCGCGTCCACAATTCCGGCGACGCCGCCACCTAGCGCATGGCCATCTGGGGCACGCTCATCGGCACCGCTGCCGGGCTGCTGCTCGGCGGCCCGCTCGGTGCGCTTGCCGGGGCCGCCGCGGGCGGGGCGGCAGACCTCGCGCTGCAGCAACGCGCTAGCGCGACCAGCGCGGCGCGGCGCCAGGTGGCGTTCACCATCGCCGCGATTGCACTCGCGGCCAAGATGGCGCGCGCCGACGGCGATGCCACCGACGCCGAGTTCGCCACCTTCCAGCGGTTGTTCCAGGTGCCCGAAGCCGAGCGCAGCAACGCGACGCGCTTCTACCGGCTGGCGCAAGGCTCGACCGCCGGGTTCGAAGCCTATGCCGATCAGGCCGCCGCGCTGCTCGGGCGCGGCACGCCGGTGCTCGAGGATCTGCTCGAAGCGCTGCTGCTGATTGCCAAGACCGATGGCATCCATGCCGACGAACTGACCTATCTCGATGCGGTCGCGACGCGGCTGGGGTTCACCCCCGCCGAATACGCCCGCATCCGGGCGCGGCATTTGCCGAGCGGCGACGGCGTCGGGCGCGACGATCCCTATGCGGTGCTTGGGCTGGAACCCGGCGCGGCGCCCGACGTCGTGCGCGCCGCCTATCGCGCGCTGGTCAAGACGACGCACCCCGACCGCCACATGGCCGATGGCACGCCGCTCGAATTCATCAAGGTCGCCGAAGCGCGCATGGCAGCGCTCAATGCCGCCTATGCCGCAATCATGCCCAAGGGCACCTCATGAAACCGATCCACATCGCCTTCATCCTGCTGATCGACCTGATCTGGGCGGGCAACGTCGTCGCGATCAAGTACAGCGTCGATGCGGTGCCGCCGCTGATGGCGGTGACGCTGCGCTACGGCATCGTACTCGGCGCCTGCCTGCCGTTCATGCGCTGGGTGCCGGGCCAGATGCGACTGATTGCCGTCACCGGCGTCATCGCCGGCGCGCTGGCGATGGGGCTGGGCTCGATGTCGTTTGCCGCCGCGTATAATGTTTCGGCGCTGGCGATTGCCGGGCAGCTCGGCGTGCCGTTCAGCCTGATCCTGGCGATCATCTTCTACCGCGAGCGCATCCGCTGGATCCGCGTCAGCGGCATCGTGCTGTCGTTCCTCGGCGTCGCGGTGATGGTTTTCGACCCGCGCATCTTCGATGAACGCATCGCCATCCTGCTCACCATCGCGGGCACCTTCTGCTGGGCGGTCGGCACATTGCTGTTCCGCCAGCTGCGCGAGCTGCACCCGCTCAACGTCCACGGCTGGCTGGCGCTGATTTCGATTCCGCTGCTAGGGGCCGCCAGCTGGTACCAGGAACCCGGTGCGCTGGCGCATATCGTTGCCGTCGCGCCGTCGACCTGGGGCTGGCTGGCCTATTCGGCGATCGGCGGCTCGGTCATCGGCCATGCCGGCATGTCGTATCTGCTGCGCCACTATCCGGTGACGACGATTTCACCGATGACCCTGCCGACACCGCTGCTGTCGGTCATCGTCGCCACCGTCGTGCTCGGCACGCCCGTCACCATCGAGATGGTTATCGGCGGCATCTTGACGATGATCGGCATCGCCATCATCACGCTGCGCACCGCGAACGCCCCCGAAGTCGAGGTGCTGGCATGAATTTTATCGAGCTGCCGAGTCCGAATTTCGACCAACGCCGCTTCCCCATATCGATGATCGTGCTCCACTATACCGGTATGGAGACTGCACAGGCGGCGCTCGACCGCCTTGCCGACCCGGCCGCCAAGGTGTCGGCGCACTTTGTCGTCGCCGAAGACGGGCAGGTCGTCCGCATGGTCGACGAAGCCAACCGCGCCTGGCACGCCGGCCGCAGCGAATGGCGCGGGATGATGGACGTCAACAGTGCCAGCATCGGCATCGAAATCGTCAACCCCGGCCATGAATTCGGCTACCGCCCCTTCCCCGAGCCGCAGATGGCCGCCGTCGAGGTGCTGGTCGCCGACATCGCGCAGCGCTACCGGATCGCCTCCGCGATGGTCGTCGGCCACAGCGATATCGCCCCGGCGCGCAAACAGGACCCCGGCGAATTGTTCGACTGGCCGCGCCTCGCCCGCGCCGGCCTCGCCACGCCGATCCCGACCGACGGATTCGACCCGAACTGGTACGACATGGGCTTCCTCGCAGCGTTGAAGCGCTGGGGCTATGACACCGACGACGCGCATGCCGCCGTGCTGGCGTTCCAGCGCCGGTTCCGGCCGGCGAAGATCGACGGCGTCATCGATGCCGAGTGCCGGACGCTGCTGCGCAGTATTTTGGTGGCCGGGTAGGTCGCCGCGCTACTGCGGCGGCGGCAGATGCGCGGCATTGGCCTTGTCGCCGCCCAGCCCACTCGGCAACGCCTTGGTCTTGTCAGCGGGCGCCTCGGGCGCTTGCGCTGCGGCGGCTTCGGCGGCGCCGGCGCTGCTGACACCGGGGATGCCGTTTTCGGCGATGTCGCGGTGCTTGCCCGCCGCGTCGCGCATGGTCGAACACGCTGGCAACAGCAGCAAGGTGGCAATCATCAGCGCGCGCATCGGTCGATCTCCGCTTGGGGGCCGCCAGCGCCGTCGCGCACCGGGCCACACTTGGCAAGGCGTTCCTATAGGCCTAGACGAAGCGCTCGGCCAGACCATCGGACGGTCGCCGCTGCACGCGAGTGCGGGGGAGGAAAGTCCGGGCTCCACGCAGCAACGGTGCCGGGTAACACCCGGCGGGGGCGACCCCAGGGAAAGTGCCACAGAGAGCAGACCGCCTGACCTTCGGGAAGGGCAAGGGTGAAAGGGTGCGGTAAGAGCGCACCGCGCGACGGGCAACCGAAGCGGCACGGCAAACCCCACCGGGAGCAAGACCGAATAGGGGCGGCGCGCGGGGCAACTCGCAGGGCCCGCTGCGGCCCAGTCGTCCGGGTTGGTTGCTTGAGGCGGACGGTAACGTTCGTCCTAGAGGAATGACCGTCTATGGCGCTTCGGCGCTGGGACAGAACCCGGCTTATAGATGGTCTGGCCGAAAATGGCGGCGCGCAGAACGAAATTTGCCCTTCGCGAATTTCGTTCTGCGCGCCGACTCATTTTCGGCCCGGCCGGCGGGGCGGGCGGAAATCCCCGCCCGAACCCGTCCGACGGCGTGGCTTTGCCACGACGCTCTTCCCGGCCTCCTACCCCCTTCCCGCACCCCCTTGGCCACGCAACCCACCCCATGCTAATCTCCCCCAAACACAGGGAGCCCCGTACATGGTCAAACCCGTCAAATTCGCCCACGTCGTCTACCAAACCCGCCGCTATGCCGAAATGATCGCCTGGTACGAGCATGTCTTCGAAGCGACGGTCGTGCATCAGGATCCGGCGCTGGCGTTCCTGACCTATGATGACGAACACCACCGATTTGCCTTTGCCAACCTCGACCTGATGCACCCCGGCGGCAGCGGCCGCGATGCGCGCGGCGAAATCGGCGTCAACCACGTCGCCTATACCTATGCCAGCGCCGGCGATCTGCTCGATACCTATGCGCGGTTGAAGGCTGCCGGCATCAAGCCATACTTGCCGATCCATCATGGCACGACGTTGTCGATGTATTACCGCGACCCGGACGGCAACCGGATGGAGCTACAGGTCGATTGCGGCTCGCTCGAAGCCGCAAAGGCGTACATGGCGAGCCCGGAATTTGCGGCAAATCCGGTTGGCGTGGTCTATGATCCCGAGGCGCTGTTGGCGCGGCGATTGGCCGGGGCGAGCGAGGCCGAACTGATCGCCATGCCCGAGGGCCCGCCGTCGCCGATTCCGGCGGCGCACGGGTTCTGATCGGCGAGGCGGGGGCGCTGAAAGCCCCACCCCGCGCGCGTGCCGCGAGTCGCCCTCCCCACAAGGGGGAGGGCCGAAGGTCAGGCCGGGCTTAGCCGGTCGCGCAACTCGCGCTTCAGGAACTTCCCGCTTGCATTGCGCGGCAGCGGTTCATCAAGGAACCACACGTAGCGCGGCACCTTGTGCTTGGCGATCAACACCGCGCAATGCTCGCGCAGTTCGGTATCCGACAGCGTCTCGCCGGGCTTGAGCACCACCGCGACGCCGACCTCCTCGCCCAGCCGCTCGTCAGCGACGCCGAACACACAGCATTCCGCCACTGCGGCATGGCGGTAAACCGTGGCTTCGACTTCAGCGCAATAGACGTTCTCGCCGCCGCGCAGCACCATGTCCTTCTTGCGATCGACGATGAAGATGAAGCCGTTTTCGTCGATGCGCGCGACATCGCCGGTATGCAGCCAGCCGTCGGTAATCGACGCGGCGGTGGCATCGGGGCGGTTGATATAGCCCTTGATCACCGATGAGCCCTTGACCCACAGCTCGCCGATGGCGCCGGGTGCCACGGTGTTGCCTTCATCATCGACGCACTTGGCTTCGAAATTGGGCATCGACGGCCCGGCGGTATCGGGCTTGTCGACGAAGAAGTCGCCCGAAACCGAGGTGATGATGCCGCAGGTTTCGGTCATGCCATAGCCGGTGCCGGGGCGCGCGGTCGAAACCTTCGCGTCGATCTTGAGCACCAGGTCGGGCGGCACCTGCGCGCCGCCGCCGGCCAGCGCCACAAGGCTGCTGGTGTCGGCGGTCAGGAAATCGGGGTGGTTGATCAGCTCGCGCGCCATCACCGGCACGCCGCTCATCGACGACACGCGCTCGCGCTCGATCAGCTTCAACGCCTCGCCGGCTTCCCAGCGGTACATCATCACCAGCTTGCCGCCCGCCGCCGTCGTGGCATAGGCGCCGCAGTTGTTCGCAGTGACATGGAACAGCGGGGTGGTGATCAGCGTGACGGGGATCGCGGCTTCGGCAGGCGGTTCGATGCCGGTTGCCAGATGCATGGCGCGCGCCGTCGAGGCGCCGGCATACATCAGGTTGAACAGGTTCGCGACACAGCCGCGGTGCGTCAGCTGCGCACCCTTCGGGTTGCCGGTGGTGCCGCTGGTATAGAAAATGCAGGCATCGGCTTCAGGGTCGACCGCGACCTCGGGCATCGCCCCACCGGCGGCGATGACATCATCCCAGGTGGTGACGCCGGCATGTGCTGCCGCCAGCCGCACGCCAACGAGCTTGATGCCCGCCGCCATGTCGGGCCGCGCCTGCACGCGGACGAGGCGCTCGTCATCGAGGAACAGCACCTTGGGCGCCGAATCGCCGAGCGCATAGGCCATCTCGTCGGTCGTCCACCAGGCGTTCATGCCGACAACCGCCACACCGACCGACACGCAGGCCCAGTAGATCACCATCCATTCGGGGAAGTTGCGCAGCGCCACCGCGACGCGGTCGCCGGGCTTGACGCCGTTCGCCAGCAGCCACGCCGCCACCGCATCGGCCTTGGCGTGCGTCTGCGCGTAGGTCAGCGTCTCGTCGCCGTAGACGAGGTACGGCCGGTCGGCGAAGGCGGCAGTCGACAGCCAGAATTCGCGGACGCTCTGCGGTGCATTCTTGTAGTTGCGCAGGCGCTGGCCGAGGATCTCGATCTCCTCGATCTCGAACGCTCCGCCCGGGCCGGTCAGTTCGGCGCGCGCTTGCGCCAGTTCGGCATAATGCATGACAATTCCCCAGTGATGATGCGACCGGTGTTCCGGTTCCATGTCAACGCATAGCGTGGTTGACGCTCACGGCAAGTGCCGATGCACGGGAATGCAATTTGGCGCCCGCCCGCACCGGCTGCAACGATCAGCGCCGCCGCGCTGCGAACCGTGCCACGGCGAACAGGACCAGCGCATTTACCATCAGCGC
>CALMPZ010000482.1 GCA_937871645.1 uncultured Polymorphobacter sp. | reverse complement strand
GCGTAAGCGTGACGCCTGCACCCAATTGTTACAGTGCCTCGCAACAGGCACCGCGCTTGTGGGATGCACCGGCCCAATAATCGGGTGCAGGCCTCAGGCCTGCCCGCCGGAGGCTCTTAAGACATTAACTTTCAACTGTTTAGCACGAAGGAAAACTGAAAATGGCCATTGCAATTCGCCTCGCCCGTGGCGGCATGAAGAAGCGTCCCTACTACCGCATCGTGGTGTCGGATTCGCGCAACGCGCGCGACGGCAAGTTCCTCGAAAAGATCGGCACGTACAACCCGTTGCTGCCGAAGGACAACGCCGAGCGCGTCAAGCTCGACGGCGAGCGTGCGGCGTATTGGCTGTCGGTCGGCGCACAGCCGTCGGACCGCGTTGCACGTTTCCTCGATGCCGCTGGCCTGCGCACCCGCGCTGCCAAGAACAACCCGAACAAGGGTCTGCCGGGCGACAAGGCCAAGGAACGCGTCGAAGCCGCTGCGATGAAGGCTGCCGAAGCCATTGAAGCGGCTGAAGCCGCCGAAGTCGCCAAGGCTGAAGCTGCGGTCGCCGCTGCTGCTGCGGCTGCCGAAGCTGCTGCTGCGCCGGCTGTCGAAGAAGTCGCCGAAGTCGCGGCTGAAGAAGTTGCTGCCGAAGTGGTCGCTGAAGAAGCACCTGCCGCTGACGAAGCACCTGCCGAAGACGCGCAGGCCTGAGCTTGACTGCCGCGCTGCCCGACATCGGGCGGCGCGGCATTCGACCTATGAACGACACCGTCATCCTCGCCGCGATTGCGGGTGCCCATGGCATCAAGGGCGAGGTGCGGTTGAAGCTGTTTGCCGAAAGCCTCGACAGCCTGAAGCGCCACAAGGCGTTCGTGGCGACGCGCGGCGCTGAGGCGTGCACGTTGACCTTGCAATCGATGCGCCCCGACAAGGCCGGCGCGATCGCGCGCTTTGCCGAAATCGCCGACCGCACCGCCGCCGAGGGGATGCGCGGCATGACGCTGGCGGTGCCGCGCGAGGCGCTGCCGCCGCTGGCTGACGGCGAGTATTATCACACTGACTTGATCGGCCGCGCCGTGGTGTCGACCGAGGGTGTCGACGTCGGCAGCGTCATTGCGGTCGAAAACTTCGGTGCCGGCGACATCCTCGAAATTCAAAAGGCCGACGGCAAGACCTTCATGGTGCCGTTCAATCCGCAGGCGGTGCCCGAAGTCGGTACCGTGATCACGCTCGACTCGCGGTTCGTCGAATAGTATATACATGATGTGTATACGGAGGCGATGATGGCGATGACCAAGGTTTTCAAATCGGGAAATTCGGCGGCGGTGCGCCTGCCCGCTTCGTTCGGCGCGGTGCCAGGCACAGTTGTCGAGGTGCGCGAGGAGGCCGGGCGCTGGGTGCTCGAGCCGGTGCCGGCGAAGCCGAAGCTTATTGCTCCGACGGGGATCTACGGATCGTGCCCCGACCTGAAGCCGATCACTGACCGCAGCTTCGACGAGCGGCCATCCGAACGGCTGGCGCGGGAAGCGTTTGAGCGAAATTCGCGCGGTGGCTGACGCGCGGTTTCTGCTCGATTCGAACATCGGCATCTACATTTTGCAGGGCAACGCGCCGGCCGCCGCCGCACGGCTGCAGGCCAGCGAACTTGGCAGCGTTGTGACCTCGTCGATTTGCTTGTCTGAAATGCTCATCGGGCTGCGCGCTGCCGAACAGCGTGCGCTGGAAAGCCTGCTGGAACAGATTGCGGTAATGCCGTTCGATGACACAGCCGCGCATCGTTATGCGGCATTGCCGTTCAAGCGTCGCGGGTTCGACCGGCTGATCGCGGCACATGCGCTGGCGCTCGACCTGACGGTCGTCACCGCTAACGTGGTGGATTTTGCCGATGTACCCGACCTGCGCGTCGAAAACTGGATGGTCGCATGACCCGCCCGGCACCCTGGGCCGCCACCGTCCTGACGCTCTACCCCGAGATGTTCCCCGGGTCGCTCGGCGTGAGTCTGGCAGGCCGGGCGATGGAAGACGGCGTGTGGACGCTCGCCGCGCGCAACATCCGCGACTTTGCCACCGACAAGCACCGCACAGTCGACGATACGCCGGCAGGTGGTGGGCCGGGTATGGTGCTGCGCGCAGATGTGCTGTCTGCAGCGCTTGCCGGTTCGGGCGGCACAGGGCCGGTGCTGGCGATGAGTCCGCGCGGCAAAACGCTGACGCAGGCGCGCGTGCGCGAGCTCGCGGCAGGGCCGGGGGTCACCTTGCTGTGCGGGCGTTTCGAAGGTTTCGACGAACGGTTGTTCGACGCGCCGTTGCCCGACGGCAGCTTTATCGAACCCGTCAGCATCGGCGACTATATATTGTCGGGCGGCGAGCCGGCGGCGCTGGTTCTGCTCGATGCTTGCGTCCGGCTACTTCCCGGTGTAATGGGCGCGGCTTCCAGCGGACATGACGAGAGCTTCGAAAGCGGCCTTCTCGAATATCCGCATTATACCCGCCCTCCCGAATGGGAAGGCTTATTGATCCCCGAAGTGTTGCGATCGGGGGATCATGCGAAAATCGCCGCTTGGCGATTGGCGCAGTCCGAAGCGGACACACGGCTACGGCGGCCGGACCTGTGGGAGCGCCATCTCGGTGCTCGGGTCCAGTCGCCCTCTGGCGCGCACAAGAAGAAGGAAAAATGAGATGAATCTCATTCAACAGATCGAAGCCGAGCAGATTGCGAAGTTTCTCGAAGCCAAGAAGATCCCGACGTTCCGCGCCGGTGACACGTTGCGCGTCGGCGTGAAGGTCGTCGAAGGCGAGCGTTCGCGCGTCCAGAACTACGAAGGCGTGTGCATCGCGCGTTCGAACAAGGCGATGGGCAGCAACTTCACCGTCCGCAAGATCAGCTTCGGGGAAGGCGTCGAGCGCGTCTTCCCGCTGTATTCGCCGAACATCGAGTCGATCGAAGTCGTGCGCCGCGGTGTCGTGCGTCGTGCCAAGCTGTATTATCTGCGTGGCCGTTCGGGCAAGTCGGCGCGTATTGCTGAATTGCGGGATCCGAAGCGCGAGGCGTAAAGCGCGGCCAGCGCGTAAGGCCAAATTTGCTCTTCGCAAATTTCGACTTACGCGCGGACTCGCGCAAGCCCGGCCGGCGGGGCGGCGGGAAATCCCCGTCGAACCCGTCCGACGGCGTGGCTTTGCCACGACGCTCTTACTTTCTTTCTGGCGATGCCCGCAGCCCCCTCACCCCGGGCCGCGCCTTCGCGCGTCTCTCGCCCTCTCCCGCAAGGGGAGAGGGTAGAGTCGCGCCCACCGGTTCCCCCGGCGCGCCCAACCGAATCCCCCTTGCCCTAGCCGCACGCCCCCGCAGCGCCTAGAATCGCGCCAATGACCGACCTTCCCTATCAGGGCCGCTTCGAAGCCGGCGTGCACCGCTTCGCCGTGCGCGTCTATTTCGAAGACACCGACCTCACCGGCATCGTCTATCACGCCAACTATCTGCGCTTCATGGAGCGCGGCCGGTCGGACATGCTGCGCTGCATCGGCATCGAGCAGCAGGCGGTGATGGCGGCGGGCGATGGCTATTACGCCGTCCACGACATGCAAATGACCTGGCATGCGCCGGCGCGGCTCGACGATGCGCTGGTCGTCCACAGTCGCGTCGTGCAGGTCCGCGCCGCAGCGACGGTCATCGCACAGGACATCTGGCGCGGGCCGACGAAACTCACCAGTGGCGTCGTCACTGCCGCGTGGCTCGGCGCCAACGGCCGGCCGCAGCGCCAGCCGCGCGACTGGGACGCCCGCTTCAAGGCGCTACTGGCCGGGACGGCCGCGAACGGCTAGGACACCCACATGCAAGCACCGCTTTCCGTCGCCGCCAAGGCCGCCACCGATCTTTCGCCGTTCGCGCTGTTTCTGCAGTCGGACATTGTCGTCAAAGCCGTCATGCTCGGGCTGCTCGCCGCGAGCGTCTGGTCCTGGGCGATCATCATCGACCGGTCGCGCCGGCTGCGCGAAATCAACAACGAGGCCAAGCGCTTCGAGGCGATGTTCTGGAAGGCCGAATCGCTCGACGGCATGTACGAGCCCGCGGTGAAATCATCGCACCCGTCGGCGAAGCTGTTCGTCGCCGGCCTCAACGAATGGCGCCGCAGCCTGGCCAAGGGCCGCATCGACCGCGAAGGCGTGCGCGCCCGGCTGACCTCGATCATGGGCGTGGCGATCGCGCGCGAAATCGATGACCTCGGCGACCGCTTGAACGTGCTCGCAACCATCGGTGCCGTCGCGCCGTTCGTCGGGCTGTTTGGCACCGTCTGGGGCATCATGCGCAGCTTCACCTCGATCGCCGCGTCGCAGAACACGACGCTCGCGGTGGTGGCGCCGGGCATTGCCGAGGCGCTGTTCGCCACCGCGATCGGGCTGTTCGCCGCCATTCCTGCGGTCATCGGCTACAACCGGCTGCTGCATGGGCTGGCCAAGCTCGAGGCGCGGCTGTCGGCGTTTGCTGAGGAATTCCACGGCCTGTTGTCGCGCCAGCTCGACAATATGGACGAAAAATAATGAGCATGATGGGCGGCGCGGGCGGCGGCCGCCGTGGCCGCAAGATGCCGATGGCCGAAATCAACGTGACGCCGATGGTCGATGTCATGCTGGTGCTGCTGATCATCTTCATGGTTACCGCGCCGCTGCTGGTGACCGGCGTGCCCGTCGACCTGCCCGACAGCAAGGCCGGCGCGCTCAAGGCCGACGACACGCCGGTGCAGGTGTCGCTCGATGCCAAGGGCGGCGTGTTCATCGACGACCTCAAGCTCGCGCCGGGCGCGCTGACCACGAAACTGGCGGCGATCCGTGAAGCGCGCGGCAGCGACATGCGCGTCTATGTGCGCGCCGACCGCAAGCTCGATTACGGCAGCGTCATTGGCGTTGTCGGCGAGATTTCGGCAGCGGGGTTCAGCAAGGTCGCGCTGGTCAGCCAGCCGGAAGTCGCGCGCGCTGTGGCAGTACCGGCGGCGACCGACGCCGTCACGCAGTAAGTCCTCGTGAATAGCGAACGCATCACGCTGGTCGGTGTCGGGGTGGCGCATCTCGCGCTGCTCGGTATCCTGTCGCTGAGCTGGCAGATGGCGTTCCGCGAGCTACCGCAGTTCGAGGAAGCCGTGCCGGTCGAAGTGGTCGCGGTCGCCGAGATGACGCGCGTCACCGAATTGCCCAAGCCGTCGATGGAAGCCGCACCGCAGGAAAACATCGCGCCGTCACCCGAACCGGCCCCCGTTCCCGACGCCGCGCCCGAACCGGTCAACCCCGACACCCCGTCGCCCGACCCCAAGCCAGTGACCAAGGCCGAGCCGCCCAAGCAACCCGCCGCGCGGCTCGATGCGCAGGAACTGTCGAACCTGATCGACAAGAGCCTGCCCAAGGCCAAGGTCAAACCGCGCAACACCGCCGATTTCGCCAAGTCGATCGAACTCGCCATCCCCAAGGGCGCGCGGCTCGATGCCCGCGCCACTGCCAGCCTTGAAGCGGCAATCCGGTCACAAATCGCGCCATGCTGGAACCCGCCGATCGGCGGCGCCGACGTCAAGAAGATGACCGTCGTCCTGCGCATCGAACTGCAACGCGACGGCAGCGTCATCGGCCGCCCGACCGTGGTCAGCCAGACCGGCGCGACCGCGGGCAATGCCGACTACGCCCGGGCGTTCGCCGAAACCGCGCGCCGTGCGGTGCTGCGCTGTTCGCCGCTCAAGCTGCCGCCGGAAATGTTCGAGGCGTGGAAGAGCTTCGAGCTGAACTTTGATCCGAGCGAGATGACGTAAAAGAGCCTCCGGCGGGCAGGCCTGAGGCCTGCACCCATTTGAAAAGAACAAACGTCATCCCGGCGAAGGCCGGGACCCAGCTTCTTCTCGCAATCGGTGAAAAGGAAGCTGGGTCCCGGCCT
>CALMPZ010000481.1 GCA_937871645.1 uncultured Polymorphobacter sp. | reverse complement strand
TTCACGAAGAGTGCGGGGTCATCGGTGTCTACGGCAGCGAAGGCGCCGCCGCGCTGACCGCGCTCGGCCTGCACGCGCTGCAGCACCGCGGTCAGGAAGCCGCCGGCATCACCACCTTCGATGGCAAGGATTTCCACACACACCGCGCGATGGGCCATGTCGCGGGCAATTTCGACAGCGAGGAAGTCATCCGGCGCCTCGTCGGCGACATCGCCATCGGCCACAACCGCTACTCGACCACCGGCGAAACCGCGCTGCGCAACGTCCAGCCGCTCTACGCCGAGCTCGCCTCGGGCGGCTTTGCGGTGGCGCACAACGGCAACATCTCGAATTCGGTCAAGCTGCGCCGCGAACTCATCCGCCGCGGCAGCATCTTCCAGTCGACCAGCGACACCGAAGTCATCATCCACCTCGTCGCCACCAGCACCTACCGGACGCTGCTCGACAAGTTCATCGATGCGCTCAAGCAGGTCGAAGGCGCCTACAGCCTCGTCTGCCTGACCGGCGAGGGCATGATCGCCTGCCGCGACCCGCTCGGCGTGCGGCCGCTGGTGCTTGGCCGCTTGGGTGACGCCTATATCTTCGCCTCCGAAACCGTGGCGCTCGATGTTGTCGGCGCCACCTTCCTGCGCTCGGTCGAACCCGGCGAAATGGTCGTCGTGTCCCCGCGCGGTCTGCGCTCGCTGCGGCCGTTCGGCGTCATGCGCCCGCGCCCGTGCATCTTCGAACACGTCTATTTCAGCCGCCCCGACTCGGTCGTCGACGGCTCGTCGGTCTATCAGGTCCGCAAGAAGATCGGCGCGCAGCTCGCCATCGAAAGCCCGGTCGACGCCGACATGGTCGTCCCTGTCCCCGATTCGGGCACGCCGGCGGCCATCGGCTATGCGCAGGAATCGGGGCTGCCGTTCGAACTCGGCATCATCCGCAGCCATTATGTCGGCCGCACCTTCATCCAGCCCGGCGACCAGATCCGCAACCTCGGCGTCAAATTGAAGCACAACGCCAATCGCGCGATGATCGACGGCAAGCGCATCGTGCTGATCGACGACTCCATCGTCCGCGGCACCACCTCCTTGAAGATCGTCCAGATGCTGCGCGACGCCGGCGCCGCCGAAGTCCATATGCGCATCGCCAGCCCGCCGACGCGCCACAGCTGCTTCTACGGCGTCGACACCCCCGAACGTTCAAAGCTGCTCGCCGCCAACATGGATGTCGAGCGCATGCGTGAGTACATCAAGGTCGACAGCCTGGCGTTCCTGTCGATCGACGGCCTCTACCGGGCGCTCGGCGAAGACCTGCGCCTCGACGACGCCCCGCAATATTGCGACGCCTGCTTCACCGGCGACTACCCGACCCGCCTCACCGATTTCGAGGAAGCCGAGGTTCCGGATCAGTTGAGCATGCTCGCCGAACGCATGATCTGAGCCATCTTCCTCCCCTCCCGGCAA
>CALMPZ010000480.1 GCA_937871645.1 uncultured Polymorphobacter sp. | reverse complement strand
GTCGCTGAACTGTGCCCGCTGCGGCGGGCGCATTGTCCTTGAATGCAGACAAGGAAACGCCCGCCGTTCGCTGTTGCGATCCGGCGGGCGTTGGCTACCCTCCCCAGAGTAGAGCGGTTGTGCGGATCGGTGGATAATTTCACCGGCGGCACGGAATTCTTTTACCGGCGCTTTACAAAACCGTCACGGTGGCGGGACAAATTCCCGTTGCCGCGCCGTCATTTGCTGCGCTTGTCAGTCCTTTGCCGATGCGTTAGGGCGAGGTCAATCGCGCAATGTCGAAATCGTGTCGATTTGTCCAACCGCAAACGCCCCGAGTTGTTTTTTTGTCAAAATATTTACAACAGGCGCTCCGCTGCCACCCGGTAGCAGCGTGAGTCCGCAAGACCGCAAGCTTTTTGCCGGCGCGCGGCTGCGGCGTCTGCGCCTGCAACAGGCGCTGACCCAAACGCGCATGGCCGAAGATCTCGGGGTGTCGGTCAGCTACCTCAATCTCATCGAGCGCAACCAGCGACCGCTGACCGCAGCGTTCCTGCTCAAGCTCGCCAGTGTCTATAATTTCGACCTGCGCGAACTGACCGGCGACGATAGCGACGCCGTCGCCGCCGAACTGGCGCGCGTGCTCGCCGACCCGGCACTGACCGGCATCAGCGCTGGCCGCACCGAACTCGCAGAAGTCGCTGCCTCGGCGCCGGGCGTCGCGGCGGCGTTGCTGCGGCTGCATGCGCTGCATGTCAGTGGCGCGGCGAAACAGCAAAGTGCGGCGCCAACGACGGCAGGGCCGGTCGAGCGCGTCCAGCAATTGCTGCGCGACCGCCGCAACCATTTCCCCGAACTCGATGCGGCTTGCGAAGCGCTGGCGGACGACCTGCGACTGGCGTCGGCCGACCTCAGCGCCGCGATGACCGACCGGCTGCGCGTCCGCCACGGGCTGACGGTGCGCGTGCTGCCCGTTGACGTGATGCCCGACCATTTGCGACGGCTCGATCTGCACGCGCGGCAGTTGCAATTGTCCGAAGGCCTTGATGCCTCGTCGCGGCGCTTTCACATCGCCTGCCAGCTGGCGCTGAGCGAATTGCGCGCCGTCATCGATGCGGCGCTCGTCGGTGCCGACCTTAGCGACGGTGCCGAAGACCGCGCGGGCGTGCGCATCGGCGTGCAGGTGCTGGCGAACTATGCCGCGGCCGCGATCATGATGCCCTATGGCCGCTTCGTCGGCAGCTGCGAGGCGCTGGGTTATGACGTCGAGCTGCTGCAGGCGCGATTCGGCGCCGGCTTCGAACAGGTCGCGCACCGGCTGACGACGTTGCAGCGCCCCGGCGCGCGCGGCGTGCCGTTCTTCCTGATGCGGCTCGACCGCGCCGGCAATGTCTCGAAGCGGCTTTCGGCGCTGCCGGTGCCGCTGGCGCAGCATGGCGGCGGCTGCCCGCTATGGGTGGTGCACACCGCCTTCGACCGCCCTGGTGCGATCGTCCGGCAGGTGGTCGAGACCGAGGCCGGCGGCCGCTTCCTGACGATTGCCCGCAC
>CALMPZ010000479.1 GCA_937871645.1 uncultured Polymorphobacter sp. | reverse complement strand
CCGCTGCGCCCAGCGCATCGAACGCAACATGCTGCTTTCAGCCTGCGCGCGCGTTGCCGGATACGGCGTGCACTCGTCGAACGCCATGACGATGTCCGACCCCAGCAGCCGCTGGATTTCCATGCTGCGTTCGGGCGTGATCAGATGCTTCGAGCCGTCGAGGTGCGAGGCGAACGTCACCCCGTCCTCGGTCAGCTTCGACAGCGCGCCGAGGCTCATCACCTGGAAGCCGCCGCTGTCGGTCAGGATCGGCCGCTCCCACCCCATGAACTTGTGCAACCCGCCGAGCCGCGCAATGCGCTCGGCAGTCGGCCGCAGCATCAGGTGATAGGTGTTGCCCAATATGATATCGGCGCCGCTCGCCCGCACTTCGGCCGGTCGCATCGCCTTCACAGTCGCCGCCGTCCCCACTGGCATGAACGCCGGCGTGCGAATATCGCCGCGCCCCATGCGAATGACCCCGGTGCGCGCGGCACCGTCGATGGCGTGGATGCTGAAGTCGAAGCGCGTCATTGCAAGCCGTCTAACGGTGAAACGCCGTCGCGAACAGGGGGACTCACAGCCATGCCGCGAGTTGCAGCCATCTCGCGCGCTTGGTGGCCAGCGACATCGCGGCATGAGCCGGGCTCGATGACGGCAACGCCACCACAGCGACGCCGGCCGCAGCCACTGCCGGCCCACCAAGCCTGTACGCCGCCGCGCCGTTGAAGCCGATACCGCGCAGCACCGGCAATGATCCGACCAGCGCGGCCAGGTCATTGGGCTGGTGATCGCGGATGGCGCTGTCGAGGCTGCCGACGCGCGCTGCCGAGGCGATGACATCCCACAGCCCGATATGATGACGCGCCAGCGCGGCAAGGCGGTCGGGATAGGCCAAGGCCACAAGGTCGGTGTCGATGACGGCGCCGACCAGTGCCCAGAACTGGTTGCGCGGGTGGGCGTAATATTGCTGGCGCGCCAGCGATTCACGCCCAGGCAGGCTGCCGACAATCAGCAAACGCGTGCTTTCATCGACGTGCGGCGCGAACGACGCCGACCGCGTCACGGCAGCAGCAAACTCGCATCGCCGTAGCTGTAGAAGCGGTAGTCGTTGGCCACCGCGTGCGCGTACGCCGCCTTCATCTCGTCGAGGCCCATCAACGCGCTGACCAGCATGAACAGCGTCGATTTAGGCAGGTGGAAGTTGGTCAGCAGCCCGTCGACCACGGTGAACTTGAACCCCGGCGTGATGAAGATGCGCGTGTCGGCGCTGAACGGCTGGATGCCTTCGGGGGTCCAGGCGCTTTCGAGCAGCCGCGCCGAAGTGGTGCCGACGGCGATGACGCGGCGGCCTTGTTCCTTGGCGGCGCGGATTGCGGCGGCGGTGTCGGCGTCGATCTCGCCCCATTCGGCGTGCATCATGTGCTGGTCGGTGTCATCGACCTTGACCGGCTGGAACGTGCCGGCGCCGACGTGCAGTGTCACGGTGCGGCGTTCGACGCCGGCCGCATCGAGCGCCGCCAATAGCTCGGGGGTGAAGTGCAGCCCGGCGGTCGGTGCCGCAACCGCACCGAGCTTGTCGCCGAACACCGTCTGGTAATCGTCCAGGTCCTGCGCATCGACATTGCGCTTCGACGAGATATACGGCGGCAACGGCATCTGCCCCGCCGCCATCAGCGCCTCCTCGATCGGCAGCGCGCTTTCGAGGTGCCACAGGATGCTGCCGTCACGCGGATCGCGCACTTCG
>CALMPZ010000478.1 GCA_937871645.1 uncultured Polymorphobacter sp. | reverse complement strand
GGCGCGCACGGGTTTTGAAGAGAAGGGCCTCCGGCGGGCAGGGGTGACCCCTGCACCCAGTTGTTATGCGCTCTTCAATTGGGTGCAGGCCTCAGGCCTGCCCGCCGGAGGCTCTTAATCCTGCCGCTGCGGCAGCAACGTCCGTCCCTTGACCACCGCATCGATCAGCGCGTCATCGGCCGGCAATTGACCGTCGAGGATGAGCATCGCCAGCCCGTGCACCTGCGCCCATGACCGTGCCGCGATGATACGTACCTCCTCGGCGCTGGTGCCGGCCGGCGCCAGTGCGGCAATCGCATCGCGGAGCTGGCGCATGGCGCCCGACACGCGTTCGGGGGCGGCGGCGGTCTGGTCGATGACATCGCCGTTGGCGACGGCGATGTTCGACATGATCATGCGGAACAGCTGCGGCCGCGCGACGGCGAAGCGCACATAGGCGGCACCCGACGCATCGAGTCCGGCCGCACCGCCGCCGGCGTGCATCATCGCGTTGCGCTGGTTCTGGGCGAGCTGGTCGAGGCCTTCGCGGGCGAGCGCGCGCAGCAGGGCCGCCTTGTCGGCGAAGTGGCGGTAGACGGCGGTGGCGCTGACGCCGGCTTCGCGGGCGACGGCGCGCAGGCTCAGGCTGTCGGCGTCGCCGTTTTCGAGCAACCGCATGCCGCAATCGACCAGCGCGGCGCGCAAGTCGCCATGGTGATAGCCGCGCGCTTTGACGGCGGCGTCGGATTCAATGTTGACAGTGTTAGCATCGCTTGCCATGATGCTAACACTGTAAACATTCCTGAGTCGTTTTGCCAAATCATATTCACTCCAGGGGAGGTCAACATGGCCAGCAAGGTCGAAGAACTCATTCGCGGCACCGTCACCAAAGGCATCATGAAGGTCGCGCAATTCAACCGCAACCGGCTGCATGCACCCGAAGCGCCGCACCCGTTCCTGTCGGGCGTTCACACGCCGATGACGCAGGAGGTGACGGTGACCGATCTTGTGGTCACCGGCACCATTCCCGCCGCGCTCGATGGCCGCTACCTGCGCATCGGCCCCAATCCCGTCACGCCGCCCAACCCCGCCGCCTATCATTGGTTCATCGGTGACGGCATGGTTCACGGCGTCCGACTGGAGGGCGGCAAGGCGCAATGGTATCGCAACCGCTGGATCCGTTCGAACCAGGTCAGTGCGGCGCTCGGCGAACCCGTCGCACCTGGCCCGCGCAGCGGTTTGGGCGATGCCGTCAACACCAACGTGCTGGGCCATGCCGGCAAGACCTGGGCACTGGTCGAAGCCAGCGCCTTTCCCGTCGAACTGTCGGAGACGCTCGACACCGTCGCGCACAACCCGTTCGAAGGCACGCTCAAGGCGTCGTTCAGCGCGCATCCGCACCTCGATCCGCTGACCGGCGAAATGCACGCGATCTGCTACGCCGGCGCCGATCCGACGACGATCCGCCACGTTGTCGTCGGCATCGACGGCAAGGTCCGCCGCGAGGAACCGATTGCGGTGCAGGACGGCCCGAGCATCCATGACTGCATGATCACGGCACGCTATGTGCTGGTGTTCGACCTGCCCGTCACCTTCTCGATGAAGGTGCTGCTGGCGGGGCATCCGTTCCCCTATGCTTGGAACCCCGACCATCAGGCGCGCATCGGGCTGCTGCCGCGTGAAGGCACGGACGCTGACATCATCTGGTGCAATGTCGAGCCGTGCTACGTCTTTCATCCGTGCAACGGCTATGACACCGCCGACGGCAAGGTCATCGTCGATGTCGCGGTGCACGACACGATGTTCGCCGACAGCCGCCAGGGCCCCGATTCCAAAACGGTGACGTTCGAACGCTGGACGATCGACCCGGTGGCGAAATCGGTTGACCGCAAGGTCATCGACGCGGCGCCGCAGGAATTCCCGCGCCCCGATGAACGCCGCCTCGGCCAGCCGTATCGCTATGCCTATGCGATGCCGCTGCCGATGGGGCAATCGGACTTTGTTTCGGACAGCCATTATATCAAGCACGACCTGCAGGCCGGCACGCGCGAAGTCCATCACTTCGGTGCCGGCCGCTATCCGGGCGAATTCGTCTTCGTGCCGCGCAGCGCCGATGCTGCCGAAGATGACGGCTGGCTGATGGGCTATGTCATCGATACCAATGACGAAACCACCGACCTTGTCATCCTCGATGCCGCGCACTTCACCGCGCCGCCGGTCGCCACGGTGAAGATCCCGCACCGCGTCCCGCCGGGCTTCCACGGCAACTGGGTCGCGGCCTGACGCCGGTTGCCCTTCCCGTCGCCCGCAGGCTATGCCTGCGGGCATAACCAGACGGGGAGGGCGCCAAACATGCGCAAGACAACGATAGCTCTGGCGGCGCTCGGCGGGGTGCTGCTCGCGGGTGGCGCGTGGTACGCCAGCCTCGACCGCGAAACCCGCGCCGTCATCGCTTCGATGCCGACCAACGCCGATGTGTTGGCGTGGACCGTGCCGCAGCGCGACGCGGCGTTCCGCGCGATGGACCGGCTGCCGGTGCTGGCGCAATCGAGCGAGGTGCTGCCGTCGGCGACGCCGCTGGCGCTGCCCGCGGGCAAGCCGCTCGACATTCCCGGCGTCGACAAGTTCCTCGCCGACCAGCGCTCGGCGGGCATCGTCATCCTGCAGGACGGCAAGGTGCGCTTCGAACGCTACGGCCTCGGCTTCGATGCCAAGGGGCGCTGGACGAGCTTTTCGGTCGCCAAGTCGTTCACCTCGACGCTCGTCGGCGCCGCCATCCGCGACGGCCATATCAAGAGCCTCGACGACAAGGTCAGCCAGTACATCCCGGACCTGCGCGGCTCGGCGTACGACGATGTCAGCGTCCGCCAACTGCTGACGATGAGTTCGGGCGTGCGCTGGAACGAGGACTACGAAGACCCCAAGGCCGATGTCGCGCAGTTCAATGTCGTCGCGCCCGACCCCGGCGTCGATGCCACGGTCAGCTACATGCGCAAGCTGCCGCGCGCCCACCCGCCCGGCACCGTCTGGCACTACAACACCGGTGAGACCAATCTGATCGGCGTGCTGGTGTCATCGGCCACCGGCAAACCGCTGGCGCAATACATGCAGGAAAAGCTCTGGCAGCCCGCCGGCATGGAAGCCAAGGCAACCTGGCTCAAGGGCGCCACCGGCCACGAAATCGCCGGCTGCTGCATCCAGGCGGCAACGCGCGACTTCGCCCGCTTCGGCCAGTTCGTGCTGAACGACGCCGGCGGCAAGACCGTCCCCGCCGACTGGTTCGCGCAAGCCACGACCAAGCAGAAGGACATCGGCACGCCGGGCATGGGCTACGGCTTCCAGTGGTGGACCTATGACGACGGTTCGGTCGCGGCGATGGGCATCTTCGGCCAGGGCATCTTCATCGATCCCAAACGCCGCCTCGTCATCGCCAGCAACTCGAACTGGCCCCGCGCCGACGCCGGCCCGCAACCCGAAGCGCGCGAGAAGTTCTACAAGCAGGTGCAGGCGCTGATCGACGCCGGGGGCTGAAGCAGGGGTAGGGAAGGGCCTCCGGCGGGCAGGCCTTGGGCCTGCACCAATTGATTTGAAACCGTGCCACTGTCGGCAGCCGCTGGCTATTGCAGCGCGCCACAAAACTATTGGTGCAGGCCTGAGGCC
>CALMPZ010000477.1 GCA_937871645.1 uncultured Polymorphobacter sp. | reverse complement strand
GCGTGCCGCACCGCGCGCCGGCGGGCCGTCGCCGGCATTCGAACAATGCGCGGTCACGCGGACTTGCGGGTTATCCCAGTGCCAGCTGTCGGCGGGTAGCGGCTCGACGGGCAGCACGTCGAGCACCGCGAACGCCGGCTGCTGGCGCGCCAGCGCGAGGTGCAGCGCGGCGTCGTCGACAATCTCACCGCGCGCGATGTTGATGAGGATGGCGCCGGGCTTCATTGCCGCGAAGAACGCCGCATCGGCCAGTCCGCGCGTCGCGTCGTTGAGCGGGCAGGCGAGCACCACGACATCGGCGTCGGGCAACCAGGCGGCGATGTCGGCGTCGGTGCCGAAGCGCGCCACGTGCGGGTCGCTGGCCGGGCTGCGGCGGATGACATCGAGCTTGGCGCCGAACGGTGCCAGCCGCGTTGCAATCGCCTGGCCGATCGGGCCGTAGCCGAGCATCAGCCAGCGCGTCGAGGCGATCTCGCGGAACTCGATGCGTCTCCAGTCGTGCGCAGCTTGTGCTGCGGCCTGTTCGGCAATCGGGTGCAACAGGCTGAACGCATGGGCGATGACATATTCGGCGATGGCGGGGGATTGCGCGTCGCTCTTCGTCAGCCGCACGCCCTTTTCCATCAGCTTGCGGAACGCCGGATTGTCGAGCCCGGCGTTGAACAATTGCACCCATTTGCCGCGGCTGCCCTTAAGGACGGTGCGGAAGAAGTCGCCCAGCAGCCCGTCATAATGCAGGTCGAGGCTCGCCCAGAATACCTCGGGGTCGACTTCTTCGGCGGCGATGGCGGCGCCGTTGCGCGTGAAGACGCCGCCGGCATTGAGGCAGATGATGTCCAGCCCGTCGAACTGCGCCAGCTCGGCAGCGGCACGCGCATGGCCCTTCGCCGACATCAGGACCTGTCTGGTTGTCATAGTGCTGCTCGATTCGCTGGTTCACGGTTATGCGTCGATTGGTGTAGGACGCGCACGATGAACTTGCCGACCAATTCGCCCGATGTCGAGGCCGCGCCGCTGCGTGTGGCGGCCTTCTATCATTTCACGCGCTTCGATGCGCCTGTTGCGCTGCGCATGCCGTTGCTCGACCTGTGCAGTGCGCAGGGGGTGAAGGGCACGATCCTGCTGGCGCCCGAAGGCTTCAACGGCACGATTGCCGGCAGTGCGGCGGGTGTCGATGCAGTGGTGGCGCATTTGCGCGTGCTGGCCGGTGACGCCGATTTCGAGCTGAAGTTCTCTGCCGCCGCAACGCCGCCATTCCTGCGCATGAAGGTGCGCATCAAGCGCGAGATCGTCACACTTGGTGCGCCCGAGGCCGATCCGACACAGGCGGCGGGCAATTATGTCGCGGCCGCCGACTGGAACGCGCTGATCGACGACCCCGCGACCATCGTCATCGATACGCGCAACGACTATGAAGTGCGCGTCGGCAGCTTCGAGCGCGCGCTCAACCCGGCGACGTCGCGCTTTGCCGACTTTCCCGCGTGGTTCGATGATTTTGCGGCGCGCTACGCCGATGGCCCCAAACCACGCGTCGCGATGTTCTGCACCGGCGGCATCCGCTGCGAAAAGTCGACGGCGCTGCTGCGCGCCCGCGGCTTCGACGATGTCCACCATCTCCACGGCGGCATCCTGCGCTATCTCGAAACGGTGCCCGCCGAACAAAGCCGCTGGAACGGCGAATGCTTCGTTTTTGACGGCCGCGTCGCGGTCGGGCACGGGCTGGCACCGGGGACGCACGAGCTGTGCCATGCCTGTCGCATGCCGGTCAGCGCCGAAGACCGTGCCTCGCCGCTGTGCGTGCCGGGCGTCAGTTGCCCGCACTGTCATGACGCGCGCAGCGACGCGCAGCGCACCGGTTATGCCGAGCGCGAGCGCCAGGTCGCGCGTGCCGCCGAGCTCGGCATCGCGCACCTCGGCGACCGCGACGGCTGATGCCGGTCATCGCCGTCACCGACCCCGACGACCCGCGGCTGGCGCCGTATCGCGACATTCGCGAACGCGACCTCGTCGGGCGCGACCGTGAATTCATCGCCGAGGGCAAGGTCGTCGTCGAACGCCTGCTCGCCGGATCGCGGCATCAGGCGCGGTCGCTGTTGATTGCCGAACACCGTGTCCCTGCGTTGGGCGATATGATCGCGGCGGCGGGTGAATTGCCGGTCTATGCGGCGGCGCAGCCGGTGCTCGACCGCGTTGCCGGGTTTGCGCTGCATCGGGGCATATTGGCGCACGGCGCCGCAGCTGCACCGGCCGACGCTGACGCGCTGCTGGCGGACTTACCCGACCGCGCGCTGCTCGTCGTGCTGGTCGGCATTTCCAATCACGACAACCTCGGCGGCATTTTCCGCAACGCGGCGGCGTTCGGCGCGGCGGCGGTGCTGCTCGCGCCTGATTGCTGCGACCCGCTGTACCGCAAGGCGATCCGCGTTTCGGTGGGGGCAACACTGACGGTGCCGTTCGCCACCGTCGCAGGCGATCTGCTCGACCTGCTGGCGCGCCACGGCTTCGACGCGCTGGCGTTGAGCCCGCACCGCGCGACGCGACTGGCGGATGTGGTGCGGTCGCCGCGCGTCGCGCTGCTGCTCGGCGCCGAGGGGCCAGGGTTACCCGATGCACTGCTGGCACGCGCGCGCGCGGTGGCAATCCCGATCGTGTCGGGGTTCGATTCGCTCAATGTCGCGACGAGCAGCGGTATCGCGCTGGCACATTTTTTCGAACCGGATACGTACTGAAATCGCATTCGAAATACGCTGCCAATAGTTGGTATTATGAACCAATATTCAGCAATTCATCCAGCATTCATTTTCGGATGCCGCGCGACCGCTATGTATCAACATATTGAAATATAATCATTTAAAGTTCCAGATTCAACTTGGCACGGTTGATGCAATGCTCTTGGCATGGACGGCAAGCAATCACGCTTCCCCCGTTTAAACAGGAGCCTAACATGATCAACAGCAACACTCTCTCGCGCAATCTCGTCGGCGGCTTCGGCGCGCTGGTCCTCGGTTTTGCCTTTGTCGGTGCCGCCACCGCGCCCGCCAATGCCGCCACGGTCCCCGCCTACGACAATGCCGTTTCGGTCAGCGTTTCGTACAGCGACCTCAACATGGCGACCGCCGCCGGCCAGAACGTCCTCGCTGCCCGCGTCAAGACCGCTGCCAAGAGCGTCTGCGCCAACGACTTCGGCGATGTCGCCAGCCGCAGCGCCGAACAGGCGTGCATCGATGCTGCCGTCGCCGGCGCCAAGCTGCCCGCCGCCAGCAACTCGTAACGCTTCCCCGCGCGGCGGCGTGCCATTTCCCCCCTGATGTCACGCCGCCCACCGCGCCCCAATCCCTAGGTACCGCGTCCCTTCCCGAACCCCTAGAAGCAAGGAACCTCCCCATGACCAACACCGCCACTTTCTCGCGCAACGTCCTCGGCAGCTTTGCCGCGCTCGTGCTCGGCCTGACCTTCGTCGGCGCCGCGACCGCCCCGGCGCATGCCGCCACGATGGACGTCACCTCGATCAGCGTTTCGTACAGCGACCTCAACATGGCGAGCCCGGCCGGCCAGAGCGCCTATGCCGCCCGCGTCAAGTCGGCCGCCAAGATCGTCTGTGCCACCGACCTTAATGACGTCGCCAGCCGCACTGCCGAGCAGAACTGCATCAATGCAGCGGTCGCCGCGAGCAAGGCTGCAACGACCAAGGCGTAAAACGCCCGCCGCCCGCGACGACGCACAGGCCCGCTGCAATGCGGGCCTGATTGCGTGTCTGGTGCGGCGCCGATAGGGTCGCGCGCCACCAGCGGGAATCGTGCGATGCCAGTTCTGACGACCTACACATCCCTTACCCCGGCGTGGCGTGGCGCAACCGTTTCGACGTTGCTCGGCGCGCTTGCTGCGCTGGGGTTCACGCCGTTTGTGCTATGGCCGCTGACGCTGGTCGCCGCGGCGGCGTTGCTGTGGCTGATCGATGCCGCGACGACCGGGCGCCGGGCCTTTGGCCTCGGCTGGTGGTTCGGGCTGGGGCACTTCGTGCTGGGCTTTAACTGGATTGCGACGGCGTTCACCTATCAGGCGGCGATGCCGCCGGCGCTCGGCTGGCTGGCGGTGGTCGGGGTTGCGGCGTTGATGGCGCTGTATCCGGCGCTGTCGGCCTGGGGCGCATGGCGGCTCGGGCGCGGACTGGCCGGCCGCAGCCTGTGGTTCGCGGCGCTGTGGATGCTCACCGAATGGCTGCGCGGGCATTTGCTCAGCGGATTTGCGTGGAACCCGCTGGGGGCGATCTGGCTGCCGCTGCCGCCGTTGGCCGGTGCTGCGGCATGGGTTGGCGCCATCGGTCTGTCAGGATTGGTCTGGGTCGTGGCGGGCGCGTTGGCGTTGCTGATGCGCGGCGACCTTTTGCGCCAGCCGGTGCTGCTGGTCGCGCCGCTGTTGCTCGTTGTGGCAGTTACCAGCTGGGCGCTGCGGGCGCCGCTGCCCACGCCGACGACAATCCGCCTGGCGCTGGTCCAGCCCAATATCGGGCAGGGCAGCCGCTACGCCGATCCCAATGCCAACCTCGCACAATATGCGGCGCTGACGCGGCAGGCGTTCGGCGACGGCGCGCAAGTCGTCATCTGGCCCGAAGGCGCGTTGCAGTTCACCATCGGCGAGGACCCCGCAGTGCGCGAATTCGTTGCATCGCTGGTGCCCGCGCAGGGGTTGTTGCTGTTCGGCAGCGACCATATCGAACGCGATGCCGACGGTGTTGCGGTCGGCGCGCGCAACAGCCTGTTCGCACTCGACGGGCAGGGCATTATCCATGGTCGCTATGACAAGGCGCATCTGGTGCCGCTCGGCGAATATCTGCCGTTCCGGCCGCTGATGACGCCGCTGGGGCTGGCGCGGCTGGTGCCGGGGACGCTCGATTTCTGGGAAGGGCCGGGGCCGCAGACGCTGCACCTGCCCGGACTTCCGCCGATGGGCGCGCAAATCTGCTATGAAATCATTTTTCCGGCGCGCGTCGTCGATGCGCGCGACCGGCCAGCGTGGCTGCTGACGGTGTCGAACGATGCATGGTTTGGCGGCGACGGCCCGCCGCAGCATTTTGCGCAGGCGCGGCTGCGCGCCATCGAGGAAGGCGTGCCCGTCGTGCGTGCCACACCGACCGGCATCTCGGGCTTTATTGATGCACGCGGCGGTGTGATTGCGAAATTGCCGCAGCTGCAGGCC
>CALMPZ010000476.1 GCA_937871645.1 uncultured Polymorphobacter sp. | reverse complement strand
CATCGATTTCGCCGCACGGCACCGTGCCGGGCATCATGCTGGTGATGGTGGCGAAGGTGTTGCGCGCGATGCCTTCGGGAAAGTCGAGCGGGCACATCACGAACCCCGGTTGCAGCGGCAACCGCGGGTCGAACGCCCGGCGCGCCACATCGAACCCGGCGAGCACCGACTGCCAGATGAAGTGCGGCATCAGTGCCAACAGGCTGCGCAGGTGGATGCTGCCCGCCGCCGGCGCATAGAGCCGCAGGCTGACCAGCGTCGCCGTGACAACCGCAAAGGCACCGACGGCGAGATCGCCCGGCTTGGCGCTCGGCATCAGCAGCAGCCAGATCAGCGCCAGTGTGAAGGCGCGCCCCAGCGCGGCGGCGCGCGGCGATGGCAGTGCCCGGGGAGCATGCGTCGTCACGGCTGCGCCCGCTCGGTGCCCGACAGTTGCACCTCGGCGCGGCTCAGGCGCTCATACAGCTTCGCCGAAGCGCGGATGGGCCACCAGTCGTAGAGGAAGATGTTGATCGGGTGCCACAGCGCCACCCAGCCGCCGATGACGACGCTTTCCTGCACCAGCAGCGCATAATGTTCATTGGCAATCAGCCCGCCGACCGCCTCGCTGATAACGATGGCAATCGCCAGAAAGCCGAGGCCGATGGCGAGGCTGATGCGGCCGTCGCGGAACAGCCGGCGCAGTTCGCGGCGTGTGCCGGCGACGCGGCGGTTGAAGTTTTCGTGCACGGCCGCGCGCAACAGCGCTGCGTCGGCGGTGTTGGCCGGCTCGTCGGTCAGCGTGACACGTAGCCCCAGCCGCGCGCGCAGCGGCGCTTCCTCGGCCCAGTCGACGATGTAAGCCGACACCACCGGATCAAGGTCGCGCTTGCGGAACGGCGCCGGATCCATCGAGTTGAACAACTGCTTCTGAACCGCGACGTGCAGGTCGAGCCAGAGCGTTTCCGCCGATTCTTCCATTATGTGGCCTGCGGTGCAGGCTCCGGCGTCACTTCCCTGTCACCGCCGAAGACCAGCACATAGAGCACCGGCAGGAACACCAACGTCAGCAGCGTCGCGACCAGCAGGCCGCCCATGATGGCAATCGCCATCGGCCCCCAGAAAATCGTCGGGGCAATGGGGACAAGTCCCAGCACGGTTGAAATCGCGGTCAGCATCATAGGTCGCAACCTTCCCGTTGCCGAGGTCACGACAGCGTCGAGCACGTTCGCACCTGCGGCGCGCTCTTCTTCAATCGAGACAATCAAAATCACCGCATTCTTGGCGATCATGCCGAGCAGCGCAAGGATACCGAGGATGGCGACAAACCCCAGCGGCTGGTTGAATGCCAGCAGCGCCATCACCACGCCAATCAGCCCGAGCGGCATGATCGCGACGACCATCGCCAGCCGGCGGAAGCTGACCAGCATGATCATCATCGCGCTCAGCATCAGCACGATCATGATCGGCACGACGTTGAACACCGCCTCGCTGGCCTCGGCGCTCGATTCGTACATGCCGCCGGTGACGACTTCATAGCCGTCGGGCAGCTTGGCATTGAAGTCCTCGACCGCCGGTACCAGTGCGCCCACCACCACATCGGGCAGCACGCCGTGCGCGACATCCGAACGCACCGTCAGCGTCGGCACGCGGTCGCGGCGCCAGACCAGCGGGAACTCCTGCTCCTCGGTGAACGTCGCGAACTGCTGCAGCGGCACCATGCGGCCACTCGCCGTCGGCACCTGCAATGAGCTCAACGTGCCGAGCGAGGCGCGTTCACTGTCGGTCGCGCGGACCATGACATTCACCAGATAGATGTCGTCACGCACCTGGGTGATCGTCGTGCCGGTCATCGCCGCGTTGAGCAGCCCCGACATGGCGCGCGTGCTGATGCCGAGTCGCCGCGCCTCGTCCTGGTTGATGTGGACGCGGACCTGTCGCGCCGGCTCCATCCAGTCGAAGTTGACGTTGCGCGTGCGTGCGTCACTGCCGAGCACCGCAGCGAATTGCAGTGCAATCTTGCTGACCTGCGCCTTGTCTGGCCCCGACACGCGATACTGCAGCGGCCAGCCCACCGGCGGCCCCATTTCGAGCGGTGCGACGCGCGACACGACTTCGGGGAACTGCACCGCGAGCGTCTTTTCGAGCGACAGTTGCAGTCGGTCACGCGCGGCAATGTCCTTGGCGACAATGACGATCTGCGACACGAACGGATTGGCGAGCTGGACGCTCAGCGGCAGGTAGAAGCGGATCGCGCCGCGCCCGACATAGCTGCTGAAATGCCCGACATCGGGGTTGTTCCGCAGCAACGCCTCGACACGTTCGGTGGTCGCCGCACTGGCCTGGATCGAGGCGTTCTGGCGCAACGTCAGATCGACCAGCAGCTCAGGCCGGTCGGATGCCGGGAAGAACTGCTTGGGTACGAACTGCAGCGCGAACAGCGAAAAGGCAAAGGCGCCGATGGTCAGCCCGATGGTCAGCCACTTCGCCGCCAACGCGCCGCGCAGCAACCGGTTGAAACCGTCGAGCAGTTTCGACGGTTTTTCCTCGGTACTCGCGCCGGGCTCGGGGGCCTTGAGGATGTACTTGCCCATGATCGGCGCGAAGATCACCGCGACCAGCCACGACACGATCAGCGAGATCGCGACGACCGAAAACAGCGAGATCAGGAACTCGCTGGCCGCACCCTCAGCAAAGCCGATCGGTACGAAGCTGGCGATGGTGACCAGGGTGCCGATCAGCATCGGCGCTGCCAGCGTCCGGTAGGCAAAGGTCGCGGCCTGGTCCTTGGTGTCGCCCGCGGCCAGCCGGCGGATCATCGCGTCGACCGTCGTCATCGCGTCATCGACCAGCAAGGTCAGCGCGATGATCAGCGCACCGAGCGAGACGCGCTGCAAGTCGATATCCATCGCGTTCATCACCGCGAAGGTGATCGCGAGCGTCAGCGGGATCGACAGCGCGACGACGGCGCCGGGCCGCATGCCGAGGCTGACGAAGCTGGCGAGAAGGATGATGGCGATGGCCTGCCACAGCGAGGTCATGAAGTCGTCGATGGCCACGTCGACGATTGCCGACTGGTCGGCCACCAGCGTCGTTTCGACACCCACCGGCAGCGACTTCTGGATGGCGGCCATTTCGGCGCGGACGTTCTTGCCGAGCGCGAGGATGTCGCCCGAATTGCGCATTGAAATCGCCAGGCCGATCGCCGGCTTGCCGTTGACGCGGAACATCGGCTGCGGCGGATCGACGACACCGCGGCGCACGGTGGCGACATCGCCCAGCCGGATGATGCGGTCGCCGACGACGAAATTGACCGATTCGATGTCCTCGGCGGAGTCGAACGCGCCGGTGACACGCACATAGACGCGCTCGCTGCCGGTCTGGATGACGCCGGCGGGACGCAACACATTCTGCGCCTGCAGCGTGACAATCATGCCGTCGAGGTTGAGCCGCAGCCCGGCGAGCTTTTCGGTCGAGAATTCGATGTAGATGCGTTCGTCCTGCGTGCCGAGGACCTGGACGGCGGCGACATCGGGGACATTGAGCAGCCGCGACCGCGCCGCCTCGGCATAGTCGCGCAGCTCGCGGAAGCTGAAGCCGTCGGACTGGAAGCCGTAGATGATGCCGTAGGTGCTACCGAAATCGTCGTTGAAGAACGGCCCGATGACGCCCGCCGGCAGCGTCTGGCGCATATCGCCGATGTCCTTGCGGACGGTGTACCAGACGTTGGCGACTTCGGAGAGCGGCGTAGTCTCGTCGAGGTCGACGAAGATCGTCGTCTGGCCGGCGGTGGTGTAGCTGCGCACCTGCCCGAAATTGTGCGATTCCTGCAGCGTTCGCTCGAGCCGTTCAGTCACCTGGTCGAGCGTTTCATCGACTGTCGCGCCCGGCCAGGCGGCGGCGATGATCATCGTCCGTACGGTGAACGACGGGTCCTCGTCGCGGCCAAGGCGCGTGAAGGCAATAGCACCTGCAATCACCGCGACGATCATCATGAAGACGACCAGCGAGCGCTTCGACAGCGCCCATTCCGACAGATTTGGCCCGATCACTTCACCGACCCGAGCAGGCTGACTTTCTGGCCGGGACGCAGCACCTGCACGCCGGCGGTCACCACCACGTCGCCGGGGTTGAGGCCCGACTCGACCTGCACCATCGTCGCGTCGTTTGAACGGATTTCGATGCGGCGCAGCGCCACGGTGCTGGTCCTGGGATCGACGACCCAGACCGCTGGCTTGCCGTCGAGCTGCGTCAGCGCGACCGCGGGAATGGCAATGCCCGGCACTGCGTCGAGCTCAAGCCGTCCGGTAACCGTGCTGCCCAGCCGCATCGCCGCGGGCGCATTGGCGAGGCTGACGCGGACGCGGAACGTTCCGGTCACCGGATCGGCGCGCGGCGACACTTCGCGGACGCTGCCCTTGGCGCGGATGCCGGGGTCGCTGGTCAGCGCCACCCAGATCGTCGCAGCGCGCGAGGCGCTGTCCTTGATCGGCGCCGGCACGTCAAAAATGGCGTCGGCCGCACCCGCCTGGGCGATCTGGACAATCATCTGGCCCGCCGCGACGACTTCGCCGACTTCGGGGCCACGCGCGGTCACCACGCCCGACACATCGGCGCGCAGCCGGGTGAAATCGAAGCGGCTTTGCGCCAGGGCGAGTTGCGACTGCACCGCCTTGACCTGCGCTTCGGCGGTGCTCTGCAGCGCCTGCGCATGGTCGTACGAGGCGCGCGACACGGCATTGTCGACAATCAGGTTGCGCATCCGCGTGAAGTTGTTGCGCGCGTCGGCAAGCTGGACTTGCGCGGCCACGAGCTGCGCCTGCGCCGCCTGCAGGCCGCTGGCTTCGTTCTGCGAATCGAGCCGTGCCAGCTCCTGTCCGGCGCGCACGCTGTCGCCGACATCGACACGCCGTTCGATGAGCTGTCCCGGCAGCCGGAACGACTGGTTGACCTCGGCGCGCGCCTGGACGCGTCCGGTCAGTGCGACGGTGTTGCTGCTGACGCTGTTGGCGATGGTGATCGTGCGCACCGGGCGCACTTCGGGCGCGACAGCCTCGGGCTCGCGCCCGCACGCGGCGAGCAGCACCAGTGCAGATAGCGCCAGAAGTTTCGCGGTGCCGGCCGCCGGGCGCATGTTCTGAAACTCGGGCACGGCAGGCTCCAATCAATGCAGCGTGTTGGCGGGGGCGGGCGGTGCCGTGTGCATCATCCGGATGCCGGCGTAGGCAATCGCGACGGTGATGATCGGGCTGACGAAACTGAAAATCGCATACGGCGCGTAGCTCCACGTCGCGACCCCCAGCGTCGCCGCCATATAGGCGCCGCAGCTGTTCCACGGGATCAACGCCGACGTCGGTGTTGCGGTGTCGCCGACGGCGCGCGACAGCACCACTGGCGCCAGTCCGCGTTTTTCGAACGCGCCCTTGAACATCCGGCCGGGCAGCACAATCGCGATATACTGGTCGGCGGTGATGATGTTGGTGGCGATGATCGAGCTGACCAGCGAGGCGACGAGCGCGCCGTCGGATTTGGCGCGGTTGATGATCGGGGTGATCAACCGGTCGAGCACGCCGGCCTTTTCGACGACACCGCCGAACGCCAGCGCGCTGACGATGAGCCAGATGGTGTTGAGCATGCTGTCCATGCCGCCGCGCGACGCCAGTTGATCCATCGGCTGGAACCCCGATGTCGAGGTGTAACCGCTCGCCAGTGCCCGCCAGACGCCCTTGAGCATCGCCAGCGCCGTCGGCATGTCGGGCCCGACATCGGCAAAGCGCAGCACCCGGTCGGGCGCGATCAGCACCGCCAGCACGCCGCCGGCAATCGCGCCGAGGAAAATCGAGGTGAACGGCGGGAATTTGAGCAGCGCCAGCCCGATGACGACCACCAGCGGCACGAACATCCACAGCGTGACGCCGAATGAATTCTGGATCGCGGCCATCTTCTCGGTCGAATCGAAATCGCCCGGCTGGCCGAGGAAGAAGAACACCGCCAGCGATATGGCGAGTGAGGCAATCGATGTGATTAACGTCTCGCGGATGTGCGTGTAGAGCGGCACGCCCGCCGCCGCCGCGGACAGGTTGGCCGAATCCGACAATGGCGAGGATTTGTCGCCGAAATAGGCGCCCGAAATGATGGCGCCGGCCGCAATCGCCGGATTGAGCTCCATGCTGACGGCAATGCCCATGAAGCCGACGCCAATCGTGCCGACCACAGTCCACGAGCTGCCGATGCTGAACGCTACCACCGCGCTGATCGCGCAGGCGGTGAAGTAGAAATAGTTCGGGCTGAGCAGTTGCAACCCGTAATAGACCATCGCCACCAGCGTGCCACTGAGCGCCCAGGTGCCGATCAGCGCCCCCACCGCAAACAGGATGAAGATGGCACCGATGCCGGTGGCAACGCTGTCGGATGCTGCTTTGCCGAGTGAATCGACGGCATGGCCGCGCCGCCAGCCGATCAGCACTGCAATCATTGTCGCGACAACCAGTGCAACCTGGTTGGGCCCGCCGGCGCCCGCATCGCCGAACAGGAAGTAGGACAGACCGACCAGCGCGATCAGCGCCACCACCGGAATGGCGGCCTCCAGCAGCGATAGCGGCTCGGGTTGTTTCGGCCTGATCATTGCCCCTTGCTCATGGTCCTGCCCCCCGGCCTTTTATATCGGCACCGCGCTGCTCCAGCAGCGCGGTGCGTATCGATCAGAAGTCGACGGCGTCGCGGATGATCGGGCAGGTCATGCAATGCCCGCCACCACGGCCGCGCCCGAGTTCGGCACCGACAATCGTCACCACCTCGATGCCCTGCTTGCGCAGCAACGTGTTGGTGTAGGTGTTGCGGTCATAGGCAAACACCACGCCGGGCGAGGCGCAGACAAGGTTGGCGCCGCTGTCCCACTGCGTGCGTTCGCGCATGTACGCGTTGCCGCCGGTTTCGACGACGCGCAGCTTCTTGAAGTTGAGCGCTTCGGCGACGACGTCGGTGAACTTGCCCTTGTCCTTGGTCAGTTCGACGCCGCCGGGCTTGGCGCTCGGCCGGTACGAATAGGTGCCGACATGGTCCATGATGTCCGGATAGAGCAGCACGCAGTCACGATCGGCAAAGGTGAACACCGTATCGAGATGCATCGCGGCGCGCAGCTTGGGCATGGCTGCCACGATGACGCGCTCGGCAGCCCCCTTGGCGAACAGCGCGGCGGCGAGCTGGCTAATGCCCTGGCGCGAGGTGCGCTCGCTCATGCCGATCAGCACATTGCCGTTGCCGATCGGCATGACGTCGCCGCCTTCGACAGTCGCCATGCCGTGATCGGTGGTCGGGTCGCCGTACCAGACGTTGACCTTGCCGGCGAAGTCAGGGTGGAATTTGTAGATTGCGGTGGTCAGGATGGTTTCTTCGTGGCGCGCCGGCCAATACAGCGGGTTCAGCGTGACGCCGCCGTAAATCCAGCAGGTGGTGTCGCGCGTGTAGAGCGTGTTGGGCAACGGCGGCAGCAGATATTCGGTGCCGCCGGCGGCTTCGCGGACGATGCAGATGGTGCCCTTGCCATTGGCTTCGGCGAATTCATCGAGCGACAGCCCGCCGATCAGCGTTTCGGCCAGATCGCGCGGGGAAAGGCCTTCGAGGTAGCTGCGGATTTCCTCGACGAGGCCGAGGCCGACCTGGTTGGCGACGACCTGGTTGTCGAGAATCCACTTCTTGCCTTCGGGGATCGCCACCGTTTCGGCGAGCAGGTTGTGCATTTCGAGCACTTCGATACCGCGGTCGCGCATCTTGGTCATGAAGTCGAAATGGTCGCGCTTGGCGTTTTCGACCCACATCACGTCATCGAACAACAGATCGTCGCAGTTGCTCGGGGTCAGGCGCTGGTGGGCCTTGCCGGGCGCGCACACCATGACCTTGCGCAGCTGACCGACTTCCGAATAAACGCCAAAATTCATATCGATACCCTCGTTTCAGCTTGGGGTTGGGACGGATCTAGATTTCGATGGCGCCGGTGGCGATGCCGTAGACGCCGTAGACGGCACCCGCGACCAGCAGGCCGAAGATGACCCAGTCGGAGGTCTTGGCGAATACCGGCTTGCCCTGTTCGCGGCGCGCGATGAAATACAGGATGGTGCCAGGCGCGAAGATCACCGCTGACAGCACGATGAACTTGAAGCCGCTGGCGTAGATCATGAACAGCGTATAGGCGACCGCGAGCGCCGCGATGATACGGTCGCGACCGAGCTCCTGTGGGCGCACCTGATAGGTTTCGCCGCGCCGTGCCAGCATCAGGCCGTAGGCGGCGACGAAGAAATAGGGGATCAACGTCGTCGCGCTGGTCAGGTTGAGCATCAGCGAGAAGGCATCGCTCGACCAATAGGTGCTGATGACGATGAGCTGGATGACGATGCTGGTCGCCCACATCGCCACCACCGGCGTGCCGTTCTTGTTGAGCTTGGAAAACGCCGCGGGCATATCCTTCGACTTGCCGGCGGCGAACATGACTTCGGCGCAGATCAGCGCCCACGCCAGATAGGCGCCGAGTACTGACACCAGCAGCCCGACGCTGATGAAGATGCTGCCCCACGGCCCGACCACCGCTTCGAGCATGCCCGCCATCGACGGCTGGCGCAGCCCGGCGATTCCGGCGCGCTCCATGACCGCGTAGGGCAGGAGGGTGACGAGCACCATCAGGCTGGTGACGATGATGAAGCCAAGGATCGTTGCCGCGCCGACATCCTCGCGCTTTTTGGCGAAGCGCGAATAGACGCTGGCGCCTTCGATGCCGATGAACACGAAAACCGTGACCAGCATCGTCGCGCGTACCTGTTCGAACAGCCCGCCGGTCAGGTCGCCGCCGTAAAAGTTCATGCTGAACATGTCGATTTTGAACGCCACGAACATCAGCACGATGAACAGCATGATCGGGATGACCTTGGCCACGGTGACGATGCTGTTGATGAAGGCCGCCTGCTGGACGCCGCGCAGGATGAGGAAGTGGAACATCCAGATTCCGAGCGACGCAAAGGCAATCGCGATTGGCGTGTTGCCATCACCGAACATCGGGAAGAACGCCCCGAGCGTCGACTTGATCAGTACCCAGTACGACACGTTGCCGATGCAACTGCCGATCCAGTAGCCGAACGCCGAAATGAAGCCCGGATAGTCGCCAAAACCCGCCTTGGCATAGGCGAACACACCGGCATCGATATCGGGTTTGCGTTCGGCGAGCGCCTGAAAGACCCGCGCCAGCATGTACATGCCGGTGCCGGCGATGATCCACGCGATCACCGCGCCAAGCGGGCCAGTCGCCGAAGCAAAGGTGCGCGGCAGCGAGAATATCCCGGCGCCGACCATGCCGCCGACGACCATCGCGGTCAGTTGCAGTCGCGACATTGCCGATGCGGCGCGCGCCTATCTTGGCGGCAGTCACTGGCTGCCGAGCGGCTAT
>CALMPZ010000475.1 GCA_937871645.1 uncultured Polymorphobacter sp. | reverse complement strand
CGATCAGCTGGCCCAGTTCCAGGACCTTCAGGCCGGCCAAGGCGGCAGGCTGCGACGCGCTGCATCCGGGTTATGGTTTCCTAAGCGAAAACGCCGCGTTCGCCGCCGATTGCGCGGCGGCGGGCATCACCTTCGTCGGCCCGGCGCCCGCCGCACTGACGCTGTTCGGCGACAAGGCCGCCGCACGTGCCGCAGCGCAAGCTGCAGGCGTGCCCGTGCTCGGCGGCACCGGCGCGGTCAGTCTCGCGGAGGCGCAAAAGGCCTTCGCCAAGCTCGGCGCGGTGATGATCAAGGCGCTGGCCGGCGGCGGCGGGCGCGGCATGCGCATCGTGACGCGCGCCGCCGATTTGGCCGAAGCCTATGCGCGTGCCTCAAGCGAAGCACAGGCGGCGTTCGGCGACGGCCGCGTCTATCTCGAAGCCTATATGTCGCGCGCCCGCCATATCGAAGTGCAGCTGATCGGCGACCGCCACGGCGGCCTCACCCACGCCGGCACCCGCGAATGCAGCCTACAGCGCCGCCACCAGAAGCTCATCGAAATTGCCCCGGCACACCTGCCCGCCGGCACCGAAACCGCGCTGCTCGATGCGGCGCTGCGACTGGGTCGCGCCGCGCAGTATGACAGCCTGGGCACCGTCGAATTCCTGCTCGATGCCGATGACGCCGACAATTTCGCCTTCATCGAAATGAACCCGCGACTGCAGGTCGAACACACGGTCACCGAGGAAATCACCGGCATCGACCTCGTGGCGACGCAGATCCGCATCGCGGCAGGTGCAAGCCTCACCGAACTGGCGCTGCCGTCGGGCCATCGCGGCGTCGCGGTGCAGGCGCGCGTCAACGCCGAGAGCGTCAGCGCCGACGGCGCGCTGCGCGCCAGCCATGCGGCGATCACGCGCTACGAAGCGCCCAGTGGCCCCGGCATCCGCGTCGATGGCTTCGCGCGCACCGGCACCCAGCCCAATCCGGCGTTCGATTCGCTGCTCGCCAAGGTCATCGCGCGCGGCGCCGATTTACGCGGCGCGCTGGCGCTACTCGACCGCGCATTGGGCGAATGCGTTATCGATGGCCCCGCCACCAACACCGGCTTCCTGCGCGCGCTGATCGCGCACCCCGATGTCGCGGGCGACCGCATGACCACCAGCCTGGTCGATGCGATCACTGCCGATCTGGTGGCAACGCTGCCCGTCAACGAAGCCGCCGTCGCGCAAGTCGTGCCCGAAGGTCTTGTAGGCGTGCCCGCGCCGCTGTCTGGGCTCGTCGTCGCGGTATCGGTCGCGGTTGGTGACGCGGTGCGCATCGGCCAGCAGGTTGCAGTGCTCGAAGCAATGAAGATGGAGCATGTCGTCACCGCACAGCTGTCGGGCATCGTCCGCCGCATCGATGCGGCGGTCGGCGAGGTGGCAAACGACGGCGGCGCGCTGGTGCTCGTCGAACCCGCCGAAGTCGAAGGCGGCAGCGCGATTGTTGCCGAAGCCCCCGACCCAGACCATATCCGCCCCGACCTCGCCGACTTGCTGCCGCGCCCCGCCGCGACGCTCGATCCGCAGCGCCCCGATGCCGTCGCCCGCCGCCGCAAGACCGGCCAGCGCACCGCGCGCGAGAATATCGCCGAACTGATCGACCCCGGCAGCTTCAACGAATATGGCGCGCTGACCTTTGCCGCGCAATTGAAGCGCCACCCGCGCGAACATCTGCTCAAGATCTCGCCCGCAGACGGGCTGATCGCCGGCACCGCGAGCGTCAACGGCGATGTCTTCGGCGCCGAAAAGTCGCGCGTCATGGTGCTGTCGTATGACTACACCGTGTTCGCCGGCACGCAGGGCACCGCCAACCACAAGAAGACCGACCGCATGCTCAACCTGGCGCGCGACTGGGCGCTGCCGCTGGTGTGGTATGCCGAAGGCGGCGGCGGCCGGCCCGGCGACACCGACCATTTCAGCGCCACCGGGCTCGACGTGCCGAGCTTTCGCGCGCTCGCCGCGCTTTCGGGCACGTGCCTGCGCATCGGCATCGCGTCGGGGCGGTGCTTTGCCGGCAATGCAGTAATGTTCGGGCTGTGCGACATCACCATCGCCACCAAGGATTCAACGATTGGGCTGGGCGGCCCGGCGATGATCGAAGGTGGCGGACTCGGTGTGTTCAAACCCGAGGAGGTCGGCCCGATCGGCGTGATGGCGGCCAACGGCGTCGTCGACATCGTCGCCGATGACGAGTCGCACGCCACCGCGCTGACACGGCAGTTGCTGAGCTATTTCCAGGGCGACCTGCCCGAACCCGTCGCCGCCGACCAGCGCCTGCTGCGGCACGCCATCCCCGAAAATCGCCTGCGCGTGTACGACGTGCGCTCGGTCATCGAGACGCTGTTCGACAGCGGCAGCGTCCTCGAACTGCGGCGCGACTGGGGCATCGGCGTGCTCACCGGCTTCGCGCGGCTCAACGGTCGCGCCGTGGGCTATATGGCGAACGACCCCAAGCATCTCGGCGGGGCGATCGACAGCGACGGTGCTGCCAAGGCCGCACATTTCATGATGCTGTGCGATGCGTTCGGCTTGGCCGTTATCAGCCTGTGCGACACGCCGGGCTTCATGGTCGGCCCGCCGAGCGAAATCACCGGCGCGGTGCGCCACGGCTCACGCATGTTCACCGTCGGTGCCAGCCTCAGCGTGCCGGTGCTGATGGTCGTGCTGCGCAAAGCGTACGGCCTCGGCGCGCAAGCGATGGGCGCCGGCAGCCTGCACGCCCCGGCACTCACCATCGCCTGGCCGACCGCCGAGTTCGGCGGCATGGGCCTCGAAGGCGCCGTCCGGCTCGGCTACGCCAAGGAGCTCGCCGCGTGCGCCACCGAGGAGGCGCGCCAAGCGCTGTTCGACGAACTCGTCGCCAAATCCTATGCGCGCGGCAAGGCGGTCAGCATCGCCGCCTATCTTGAAATCGACGCGGTCATCGACCCCGCCGATACCCGCGACTGGCTGACGCGTGCACTGTCGGCACTGCCGCGCGTCGCGCCGAGCGGGCGGATGGTGGATAACTGGTAGGCGTTCAATTTGCTTCGTCATCCCGGCGAAGGCCGGGACCCAGTTACCCTTCTAGCGCGCGCAGCAGGCAGCTGGGTCCCGGCCTTCGCCGGGATG
>CALMPZ010000474.1 GCA_937871645.1 uncultured Polymorphobacter sp. | reverse complement strand
CGCTACGGCACGACCTTCGCGCAGTTCGCGCAGGTGTCGGTCAAGAACCACCACCACAGCACGCTCAACCCCAAGTCGATGTACCGCGTCGAAACGCCGCTCGAGGAGGTGATGGGCGCCGAAATGATCGCCTGGCCGCTGACCAAGCTGATGTGCTCGGTCAATGTCGATGGCTCGGCGGCGGCGGTGCTGATGTCGGAGAAGAAGGTCCGCGAGCGCGGGCTGATGGACCGCGCGGTGCGTATTCGCGCATCCGAAATGAGCAGCAATCCGTTCGAGGATCGCCAGATGGCGATGCCCGATTTCAGCGGCGCGACGCGCGTCGCTGCGGCAAACGCCTATGAACAGGCGGGCATCGGCCCCGAAGACGTCAACCTCGTCGAGCTCCACGACTGCTTCGCCACCGCCGAACTGGTGCATTACGAAAACCTCGGGCTGTGCGCCTTTGGCGACGCCGGGAAGCTGATCGATGACGGCACCACCGCGCTCGGCGGCCGCGTGCCGGTCAACGTCTCGGGCGGCTTGCTGTCGAAGGGCCACCCGCTCGGCGCCACCGGCATCGCCAACATCTACGAAGTCTCGACGCATTTGCGTGGCAAGGCCGGCGAGCGCCAGGTCGAAGGCGCGCGCATCGGGCTGACGCATGTCGTCGGCGGCGGCCCCGGCATGGGCACCGCGTGTGCGATCCACGTGCTCGAAAAGGTCTGAACCATGAAGGACTTCAAGGGCAGCGTTGCCGTCATCACCGGCGGCGCCAGCGGACTGGGCCTCGCACTCGCGCATGCCGCACAGGCGCGCGGCTGCAAGCTGGTCATCGCCGACATCCGCGAAGACGCGCTCGCAGCGGCCGCCAAGGCGCTGGCCGCGGGCGGTGACGTGCTCGCGGTCAGGACCGACGTATCGCGCGCCGACGAAGTCGAGGCGCTCGCCGCGGCGGCCGTCGCGAAGTTCGGCAAGGTCAATCTGCTGTTCAACAACGCCGGCGTCTTCGCGTCGAGCCTGAGCTGGGAAACCAGCGCCGACGAATATGACTGGGTCATCGGCGTCAACCAGCGGTCGGTGGCGAGCGGCGTCCGCAGCTTCGTGCCGCGGATGATCGCGCAGGGCGACCCGTGCCATGTCGTGACGATTTCGTCGGGCGCCGGGCTGACCGTCAATCCGGGGTTTTGCACCTATTCGATGACCAAGCACGCGGTGCTGGCGCTGACCGAGGCGCTGTGGCTCGACCTGCGCGCGCAGCAGGTGCCCAACATCGGCGTCACCATTGCCATGCCCGGCATGACGCAATCGGGGATCATGTCGCCCGAAAAGACCACGCCGTCGGCGCTCAAGGGCGAAGTCGGCGAGCGGCTCGGCAATCCCGTGCTCAAGGCGCTCGAAACGTTGATGCAGCTCGGCGTCGCGGGTGGCTTGTCGGCCGAGGCGCTCGCCGACCAGGTGTTCGCGGCGATTGCGGCGGACGATTTGTACGTGCTGCCGGCGTTCGATGACGAGGGCAGCCGGACGTTCGCCACTGCCGTCGCCACCGGGCGCGCCAGCGGCACCAACGCCTATCCGCCGTTCGTCGACGCATTCCTCGAGACACTTTCCACGCTTTGACCATCAGCTGAAACGGAGACCCGCATGTCGCACTTCCTCAACGACGACCAGAAGGCGATCCGCGATGTCGCGGCGAAGTTCGCGGTCAACGAGCTGATGCCGATCGCCAATGAAATCGACGCCAGCGAGAGTACCCCCGACTGGGTCGTCAAGCGCTGCGCCGAGCTGGGCTTCTACGGCATCACCATCGCCGAGGAATTCGGCGGCATCGGCGCCGGGCTGGTGACGGCGTGCGTGGTGCTCGAAGAAATCGCCAAGGCGAGTCCGGCGTTTGCCGGGCTGCTGTCGGTGCAGATGATCCTGTGCCCGGCCACCGTCGACGTGCTCGGCACGCCTGAACAAAAGGCGCGGCTGCTGCCCAAGTCGGCGAGCGGCGAACGGCTGATGGCCTATTCGCAGACCGAGCCCGCCGGCGTCGGCAACATCGCCTATCACCAGACCAAGCTGACCCCGGACGGCAACGGCTACCGGCTCGACGGCCACAAATTGTTCTGCACGCAGGGCGCGGCGAAGACCTATCTCGTCATGCCGCGCACCAAGCGTGACGGCGTCGACGGCTATGGCTGCGTCATCGTCGAAGCCGAGGACGAGGGCTTCGAGGTCCAGAAGTATGAGGAAAAGCTCGGCTGGCGCGGCACCAACACTGGGCCGATCGCGTTCAACAACGTCCATATCGCGCCCGATGACGTGCTTGGCGATCTGCTCACCGGCAATGCCGACCATGCAGCGGCGAACCAGGCGAGCTTTCTCGGCCATGCCGCGACCTCGCTCGGCTGCGTCGAGGGGCTGTTCGACCTGACCGTCACGCAGGTCAAGGAGCGCCAGCTTTACGGTGCGCCGATGTGGAAGCTGTCGCCGATCACCGACCGGCTGGCACAGATCTGGACCAAGATCGAAGCCTGCCGCGCCATGCTCTACAACGCCGCGCGCCAGATCGACGAAGGCACGCTGGCGTTGCCGCTGGGCAGCGCCTGCAAGGCCTATATCGGCGACA
>CALMPZ010000473.1:0-2500 GCA_937871645.1 uncultured Polymorphobacter sp. | reverse complement strand
ATGACGCCGGACACCGATGCCGGGAAGCCCTTGTCGTTGCTCGACGAATCGACTGCGGCGATGACATCGGCGCCGCGCGCAATGCTGATGCCGATCAGCGCCGCGATCAGCCGGTCATCGGGACCGCTCAGGCTGAGATTGATGATGTTGGCGCGGCGTTCGATGGCGAAACTCAGCGCCTTGGCGATGCTCAGGCTGTCGCACACCGTACCGCCGCCGGGGCGTTCCCAACACGCGCGCAGCGCCATGACGCGTGCGCCCGGAGCAACGCCGACAATGCCGACGCTGTTGTTGGCGCGCGCCGCGATGATGCCCGCCACCCCGGTGCCATGACGCTCGGCGGCGCGATTGGCCTCGCCGGCGAAATTCTCGCTGCTGCTGATCTGGCCCGCGAGATCGGGGTGTGCAACATCGACGCGGCTGTCGATGACGGCAATGGTGACGCCGCGACCGGTGGCGACACCGTGCAACCGGTCAAGCTGCCATTGCCGCGACGCCGGCTGCGCGGCGTAGAGCTGGTCGTTGGGGCCAGCCGACATCGGCACCGCCTTGGCACCTTCGACATGGAAGCGGTTGATCGGCTGCGACCAGGCCACGTCGGGCAACGTCGAAAGCTGCGCCGTGACGGTGTCGAGCGAGCGCCCGGCGGGCACCACCATGATGACGCAGTCGATGCCCAGCACCGGCATCGGCCAGTTGTCGACGAATTCGAGCCCATGTTCCTTGGCAATGCGGCGTGCGACGCGGACACGCGCGGCCTGGCCGACGGCGTCGCCGTAGCCGCCGCCGCCGTAGTCGGCACCGGCGCGGTAGTGCTCGGCACCGAGCTTGAGCATTACCAATATCCGCCGGTCGGCGTCATCGGGCGCTTGCTCGGCAACAACAACGGGCGCTTCTGTGGCACGCACCGCGACTGCGGGCAACGCCAGCGCCAGCAGCGCGGCGGTCGCGACAATCACGGGGCGGCGCAGCGTTGCTGCCATCAACCTTGTCGATCAATCGGTGCGGCCATGGACACTTCAGGCAACGCTCGCAGCTGTGCCAGCACCGCATCGCGTCGCGCCGGGACAATGGCGACGCGCCATGCGCCGGCTTCCGACGGCCCGGCGACCAGCGTCGCGCCCGACTTCGCCAACAGCGCCCTGGCATCGGCAGCGCTGGTCGTGGCGCGGAACATGACGATGCCGTTGGCGCGCGCATCCTGCGTCGCATTGCCCAGCGCGCGATACTGCGCGTCGCTGCTCTCGGCGCCCGGCGACAACATCCACCAGCCCGTGGCGAGCCCGCCCAGCCCGGCGACCAGCACGACCTGGGCGGCAATGCGCGACAGGTTACCCGTCCAGGCGCGTCGCACCGGTGCCGGCTGCTTGCGCGCGCGTGCGGCCGCAAAGTCGAAGACGTCGGCCGTCTGCGGCGCGGCCGGCACCGGCACCGGGCCGACCAGACCCAGACGCATCAGCAGCTCTTCGGACACCTGTGCGTCGATCGGATAAGCGGCGCGCACCAGATCATCGGCGGCCGCCAGCGCCGCGACATGGTCGGCAAACACCGGGTCATTGGCCAGTGCCGCCTCGATGTCGCGCGACTGCGCTTCGTCGGCCGCGCCGTCGAGCCATGCAGAAATCACTTCGTCGGAAGGAATGCTCATGCGTTGGCCTCCCACGGGCGGCGGTTAACGTGCTGCGCGATGCTGCGCCGCGCACGCGCGATGCGGCTCATCACCGTGCCGATCGGAATTTCCAGAATGTCGGCGGCGTCCTTGTACGACTGTCCGTCGATCACCACGAGCGCCATCAACTCGCGCTGTTCGGCGGGCAATGATGCCATTGCCGCGCGCACGGCATCGAGATCCGAACGCGCCTCGAGCCGCGCCAGCACGTCTTCCGACGACAGCGTGTCGGTTGCCACTTCGGCACTGGCACCGCGCACGCGATCGGCGCGCGCGCGATCAATGCGGATGTTGCGCGCCATCCGGTACATCCAGCTTTCAAGGCTGGTGCCTGGCTGCCATTGGTCGATGCGCGATAACGCACGTTCAACCGTGGCCTGCATCAGATCGTCTCCCTGGTGACGCGACTCCGACAATCCGCCGCAAAAACGGCGAAGCCTGGGGATGAATGCCACGATGCGCGCACGCACATCGTCGGGGACCGGTATGTTGGCTGCTTCAGACACCTTCAGACATCCATCAAACGGATGGCCGGCGGATTTATTCCCGCACCCGCAAAAAAATTCGGAACTTTTCTCACTTCGACCTTTGCCGCGCCTGCGGTGTCCCTGTCGGCACCCGCTATAACGCGCAGCTTACGCGAATGCCAAATCAACCCGCAGGCAGCATGTACGTCACGCTCGCCTGCGCCACCGGCCGCGCCGCATCGTCGTGCCACAGCCGCACATCGATGATCGCCGTACGGCGACCCAGATGAAGTAGCGCCGCATCGGCATAGAGCGGCACCAGCGGACAACCGCGCAGGAACTGAATGTTGAGCCCACTGGTCAC
>CALMPZ010000472.1 GCA_937871645.1 uncultured Polymorphobacter sp. | reverse complement strand
TCATGCGTAGTCGGGGCGCCAGCCTCGCCGAAGTGGTCGCGGCAGAATATGGGCACAGGATCTGATGGCGACCGAATCCACCTCGATCAGCGGCTATAATTATTACGGCGACGACGCCGATCCGAGCCATGACTATCTGCTGCCGACGGTGCTGCGGCTGCTCGGGCCGCCGGCGGGGGATGCGCGGCTGTTCGACCTTGGCTGCGGCAACGGCACCGTCGGCGCACAATGCGCGACGCACGGCTGGAAAGTCAGCGGCGTCGATGTTTCGACCGATGGCATCGCCAACGCCCAGCGGCGCTTTCCCGAACTCGATCTGCACTATGGCTCGGCGTATGACGACCTTGCGGCGAAGTTCGGGCAGTTCAACCGCGTCATCAGCCTTGAGGTCGTCGAGCATGTCTATGCACCGCGCGACTGGGCGCGGACGCTGTTCAACCTGACCGCGCCGGGCGGCACCGCGGTGGTTTCAACGCCGTACCACGGCTATCTCAAGAATCTGGCGATTGCGCTGACGAACGGCTTCGACACGCATTTCACCGCGCTGTGGGACCACGGCCATATCAAGTTCTGGTCACGCGCGACACTGACGAGCCTGCTCGAAGAAGCCGGTTTCAGCGTCACCGGTTTTGCCCGTGTCGGGCGGATACCGGCGCTCGCCAAGTCGATGATTCTGGTGGCGCAGCGCTCCGCCTGAGCGCGTCAGCCGTCGGTGGCGAGTTGCACGCTCACGGCAGCGGCGACACGGTTGGCCCAGACGCCCCAGTCGAGGCGCAGGCGGGCATCTTCGAGCGCGGCACGCGACATTTCGGTGTAGCGCGCCGGTGACGCGACGATCGCGGCAATCGCATCGGCGAAGGCGTCCGCACCGGCATCGAGCGGCAGCAATTGTCCGGTGACCCCCGACAGTACCGCTGACGGCACGCCGCCGGTGGCGTAACTGATCGTCGGCAGCCCGCGCGACGCGGCCTCTGCAAAGACGATGCCGAAGCATTCGGCGCGCGTCGGCAGCAGGAAGAAATTGGCGTCAGCGAACAGCGCTTCGA
>CALMPZ010000471.1 GCA_937871645.1 uncultured Polymorphobacter sp. | reverse complement strand
CTCCATTTCGTCGGCAACGACGCGCACCTGCTTCAAACGGATGCCCTGCACGTTGAGCCATTTCGCCAGATAGGCAAGGTTGGCGTCCTGCGTGCGCCCCGACAGGATTTCATCGCCGATGATGATCAGCGCGGCGGTCCAGATGCGTGTTTTATCGGTCATCATGCCGGTTTAGCCGAGCCGCGCGCGCGTGGGAAGCGTGGCAATGTTGCGCAGGCGCCGGCGAGTGCCTATTATGAACGGATGAACATTGCCGAAGATTATGCCGACCTTGACGAGCGCACGCAGGGTATCCGCCTGCACGATGCCGCCGCGTTCGCCGGGATGCGCGCCGCCGGACGGCTCGCCGCCGAAGCGCTCGACATGCTGGTGCCGCACGTGGTGCCCGAAGCGCTGACCATCGATCTCGATGAAATGGTCCGCAATTTCGTGCTCGACCGCGGTGCCGTGCCCGCCACCATCTTCTACCGCGGCTATAGCCATTCGTCGTGCATCAGCATCAATCATGTCGTCTGCCACGGCATTCCCGGTGCCAAGCGCCTGAAGGACGGCGACATCGTCAATATCGATGTGACCGTGGTCGTTGACGGCTGGCACGGCGACACCAGCCGCATGTTCCTCGTTGGCGATGTCGGCGTGAAGGCGAAGCGGCTTGTCGACATCACCTGGGAATGCCTGCAACGCGGTATCGCGGCGGCCAAGCCCGGCAACACCGTCGGCGACATCGGCTATGCGATCCAGTCATATGCCGAGGCGCAGCGCTGCTCGGTGGTCCGCGATTTCTGCGGCCACGGCCTCGGCAAGGTGTTCCACGACGCGCCCAACATCGTCCACTACGGTCGCCCCGGTCGCGGCGCCAAGCTGGTGCCCGGCATGTTCTTCACCATCGAGCCGATGATCAACCTCGGCAAATATGACGTGAAGCTGCTCGATGACGGCTGGACGGCGGTGACGCGCGACCGCTCGCTCAGCGCGCAGTTCGAACACAGCATCGGCATTACCGACGATGGCTGCGAAGTCTTCACGCTCAGCCCCGCCGGATTGAACAACCCGCCTTACGCCTGACGCTTCCCCGCGTCGGCAAGCGCTTGGGGACGTCGCGTTCAGGCGCGGGGAAGGACGTGTTCGATCAGGAACTGTTGGGCCCTTTGCAGGGCGTCGCTTACGGTCTCGCCATCCCAGTCGAAATCAAGCAAAATGCCGTTTTTATGACCTTGAAAGCACACGCGAATTTTGCAGGGTTCGGATCGAGCGGATACCCAGCTGAATCGATATTCTTTGTCGATCACGATTCCCTTGAAAATCGGACCGACTTCGCGTTCCACGCGCCGTTCCAAAGTTTCCCAAGAGTGGTCTTTTCTAAATCGATCCACTTCGGCGTCGAACTGTTGCGTGTCGAATACCGCTTCGACGCCGTCGCTGTCTAACCATCGTATGGTTTTGTCTGTCCGCTGCACCTCGACGACGAGATCGCCACATCCCATTTCCCCGCATGGGCAGCGCCCAACGATCATCTGATCCTTTTGCGAAAGTTGTTCGTCGAGATCTGGCGGGTCCAAGCCAATCGTTTCCGTGCCGAGCCAATCTTGGCCATCGACGATGATACGCGCCTGATGATCGGGAAAATCGTCAAACTCCGGATTTGGACTGACTTCAATCTTGAGGTGATTGACCATTGCTTGCCCTCGGTAACACGCAAAAGTGCTCGAGATTGGCGATTTTAGCAAATGTTCGGTGTGCGTGTTTTTCGAACTATGAAGAGGATGATTGTTGCTGGGTCAGGCTATCGGAGCTTGATTGCCGCGCCCGCCGCGCGCACTCTGCACACAGGGTCGATCATGCGAACGGGAGCAAGCGCTTGCTGACCGACCCATCACCCGACTCCGCCGGTCACCGCAGCCGGATGCGCGCGCGGCTGCTCGAAGGCGGCGGCGAGGCGTTTCTCGATTACGAGTTGCTCGAATATGTGTTGGGGCTGGCGATTCCGCGCCGCGATACCAAGCCGCTTGCCAAGTCGCTGCTGCGCGAGTTCGGCAGCTTTCCGGCGTTGCTTGCCGCCTCGCCCGCCGAACTGCAGCGTATCGACGGGCTGACCGAAGGCGCTGCGGCGGCACTCAAGTTCATCGAGGCGGCGTCGCTGCGGTCATTGCGCGCTGCGGCGCTCGACCGCCCGGTGCTGTCGGGCTGGCAGGCGCTCAGCGAATATCTCCACGCCGCGATGGCGCATAAATCGACCGAGGAGTTCCGTGTCATCTTCCTCGACAACCGCAATATATTGATGCGCGACGAGGTCATGTCGTCGGGCACGGTCAACGCCGCGCCGGTCTATCCGCGCGAAATCGTCAAGCGCGCGCTCGATCTGTCGGCGAGTGCGGTGGTGCTCGTCCACAACCACCCGAGCGGCGACCCCTCCCCAAGCCGCGACGATATCGCGATGACCAAGGCCATTGTCGAAGCCGGGCGCCACCTGGGCCTTGCCGTCCACGACCATGTCATTATCGGCAAGACCGGCCACGCCAGCTTCCGGGCGCTCGGCTTGCTCTGATGCCACCCCGGCGGCGCAATTGGCGCGCCGGGGTGGCAACGGGCCGCTTACTGCGGCGTTACGGTCTTGACCGTGGTCTTGGTCGTCTGCGTCTTGACCCATGACTTGTGCGCGCTGATTTCGGCGCTGGTGGCGCGGCGACTGCCCTTCATCCACACGCCGTTCTTCATTTAGACGCCGTCGGGGGCGACGTCGGTCACGGTTGTCGTCTGCTTGGTCGTTTCGGTGACCGGCGCGGGTGCGGTCGTCGTTTCCTTGACGGTTGTCGTGGTGGTCTGCGCACCGACCGTGGCGGCAAGCAAGGCTGAAGCGGCGACAAAGAGGATATTGGTGTACATGGACTCAACTCCGTTTGAACAGCAACGCGCTGCCATGGCGACACAACCGGTGGCGCGGAAATTGGTTGCATCGCGGGGCTCTGTGACCCCTCCCTTTCAAGGGAGGGGGTAGAGGGCGCGCGCGTGCTGTGCTACCCGCGCCGGCATTGAATTGGAGACGAGCATGATTCCGCGCTATTCGCGCCCCGAAATGGTGGCGATCTGGGAACCCGAAACGCGGTTTCGCATCTGGTTCGAGATCGAGGCGCACGCGATGGACGCGCTCGCCGAGCTCGGCGTCGTGCCCAAGGACGCGGCAAAGGCCGTGTGGGAACGCGGCAAGTTCGAAGTCGAGCGCATCGACGAGATCGAGCGCGAGGTGAAGCACGACGTCATCGCCTTCCTGACCAACCTTGCCGAGCATGTCGGCGAGGAAGCCCGCTTCGTCCACCAGGGCATGACCAGTTCGGACGTGCTCGACACCTGCCTCGGCGTCCAGATGGCGCGCGCCGCCGACCTGATGATCGCCGATGTCGATGCGCTGCTCGCCGTGCTCAAGCGCCGCGCCTATGAATTCAAGGACACGCCGACGATCGGCCGCAGCCACGGCATCCACGCCGAGCCGACCACCTTTGGTTTGAAGCTGGCGCAGGCTTATGCCGAGTTCGCGCGCTGCAGGGCGCGGCTGGTGATAGCGCGCGACGAGGTCGCGACCTGCGCGATTTCGGGCGCCGTCGGGACGTTTGCCAATATCGACCCGCGCGTCGAGGAACATGTCGCCAAGGCGATGGGCCTGTCGGTCGAGCCGGTCAGCACGCAGGTCATCCCGCGCGACCGCCACGCGATGTATTTCGCCACGCTCGGCGTTGTCGCCGGCTGCGTCGAACGCCTCGCCACCGAAGTCCGCCATTTGCAGCGCACCGAAGTGCTTGAGGCGGAAGAATATTTCTCGCCCGGCCAGAAGGGCTCGTCGGCGATGCCGCACAAGCGCAATCCGGTGCTCACCGAAAACCTGACCGGCCTGGCGCGGCTGGTACGCGGCTATGTCACCCCGGCGCTCGAAAACGTCGCGCTGTGGCACGAACGCGATATCAGCCACTCGTCGGTCGAACGCATGATCGGCCCCGATGCGACCGTCACGCTCGATTTCGCGCTGGTGCGGCTGACGGGCGTCATGGACAAGCTGGTCGTCTATCCCGAACGCATGCTGGCCAACCTCAACAAGATGGGCGGGCTCGTCCATTCGCAGCGCATCCTGCTGGCGCTGACGCAGGCCGGTGTTGACCGCGAAGGCGCCTATCGGCTGGTGCAGCGTAACGCCATGCGCGTCTGGGAATCGGACGGCAAGCTGCAGCTGCTCGACCTGCTCAAGGCCGACGCCGATGTGACGGCCGCGCTGCCGGTCGCGCAGATCGAGGCGCTGTTCGACCTGGGGCATCATATGAAGCACGTCGATACCATTTTCGGGCGGGTGTTCGGGAAATCATAAGAGTCTCCGGCGGGCAGGCCTGAGGCCTGCACCCGATTGAAGATACCCGTCTTGCCGCATCGCCTGACTTGATGCACCATCGGCCCCGACGGGGGTCGACGGGTGGGAGTGTCACGGGGATGGCAGGTCAGGCTCAGGTCGCGCCGGTAACGGTCGCGCGCAATCTCACGACAAATGATCTTCGGGCCGCACTGGCGGCGGGTTGGGCGGACTTCAAGGCCTGTCCGGCATTCGGGCTGTTCTTCGCGGCGATCTACGTGACCGCCGGGCTGTTCCTGTATTTTGTGCTGTTTGCCCGCGACGCCTATCTGTGGATCATCGTGGCGTCGGCGGGTTTCCCGCTGCTCGCGCCGTTCACGGCGGTGGGGCTTTACGAAGTCAGCCGCCGCCGCGAAGCCGGGTTGCCGATGCGCTGGAGCGCGATACTCGGCGCCTCGCGCGGCCGCGGCGACGAACAGATATTGACGATGGGCGCTATCCTGTTTGTCGCGTTCAGCTTCTGGCTGATGATCGCGCACGGCATCTACGCGGTGTTCATGTCCGAATCGAATTACGGTCCCCAAGGCATCGAACTATTCATGAGCGGCACCGGACTCGCTATGCTGATCGTCGGCAGCATCGCCGGGGCGCTGATCGCCTTCGCCTTCTATGCGATCACCGTCATCAGCCTGCCGCTGCTGGTCGACCGCGACCTTGATTTTGTCACCGCCATTATCGTCAGCCTCGCCACCGTGCGGTCGAATACAGTGGTCATGACGATCTGGGCCGCCATCATCGCGGTATCGCTATTTGTTGCGATGCTGCCGCTGTTCCTGGGGCTGTTGGTGGTGCTGCCGGTGCTCGGGCATGCGACCTGGCATCTGTACCGGCGCGTTGTTGTCTAGGTGGCAGACGCTTGACGCTTGCGCGGCTGCGCCAACCTCGGCAGTCTGTCGCGATGAAACACGCCCTGAACCGCCCTGCCCTGCTCCTTGCTGTGCTGCTGCTGACCTCGGCAGCGGCACCGACGCCGTCCGATATCGAATCCGCCGCGCCACCGGCGGCCTGGGCAGCAATCGCGCCCGACGATCTTGTGGTGTTCGATACGCCGCGTGGGCCCTTCATCATGCAATTGGCGCCGCAGTTTGCCCCGGCGCATGTCGCGGCGATCAAGGCGATGGTGCGGCGCGGCGCGTTCAGCGGCGGCGCGGTGGTGCGCGTGCAGGATAACTATGTCGTGCAATGGGCGATCCCCGAAACCAAGGTTGTGCCGGCGACGCCGTTGCCGCCCGAGTTCGAGCGGCCGCTGGCCGGGCTGACCTTCACGCCAATTCCCGGCCCCGACGCCTATGCCGACGCCGGCGGCTTCATCGACGGTTTCCCGGTCGCGGTCGACAAATCGGCGAAGACCGTCTGGCTCCAGCATTGCTACGGCATGGTCGGCGTCGGGCGTGGCAATGCCCCCGATAGCGGCGACGGCGGCGAGCTGTACGCGGTGATCGGCCATGCGCCGCGCCACCTCGACCGCAACATGGCAGGCGTTGGGCGCATCGTCGCCGGCATCGAGAATCTGTCGGCGCTGCCGCGCGGCACCGAGGCGCTGGGCTTTTACAAGACCGACCGCGAGCGGCTGCCGATTACCGGTGCGCGGATGGCGAGCGACCTGCCCGCCCCGCCGCGCATCGAGGTCATGCTGACGACATCGCCAAGCTTTGCCGATTACATGAAGGCACGCGCCAACCGTTCGGATGCGTTCTTCATGCGGCCGGCGGGGGCGGTGGATGCGTGCAACGTCCGCGTGCCGGTGCGCGCCGGCAAATAGAGCCTCCGGCGGGCAGGCCTGAGGCCTGCACCCAATT